>NZ_WEKT01000009.1:0-130864 GCF_009874545.1 Vibrio eleionomae
TTTATATACTGTCTTTATTTCTTTCCCGTTTTAACCAATCGATAAATAGCCTCACCTCAGCAGTGGGTTTTTGTTTATCCGGAATCACTAGGTAATAACCTTGTGAGGTTCGTGCAGTGAATTGCTTTTCTGCAATAAGGGCACCTCGCTGGATGAATTCATCTAATAATGGGGTCCAACCCAACGCGACTCCCTGGCCACTTAACGCCGCTTGCACCAATAACGTATAATTATCGAATTCAATGGAAACCTCCGGTGGTTGCCAAGTAGTAGAAAAATAGTCAAACAAGGACTCCCACTCAATCCAAGCCTCTTTGTTATCAGAATTTAGACGTAGCAAGGGTTGCTCGCAGATAGCTTCTAATGTCGTCAAACGCGAATTTGAACCAACGAGTAAAGGACTATAAACAGGGCAAACTTGCTCGGTAAACAGAAGTTCAGAATGACACCCCTGAAAATGTCCATCACCAAAAAGAATCGCAATATCCGTTTCGGCATCAATCACGCGCGATGAAGACTGTGCCGTTTCGAGGCGAATATCAATATGGGGAAACGCTTGACGAAAACGAGTTATGGTTGGAACCAACCAATATGCCGCCAAGGCAAAATCAGTGGCAAAAGTAATACGCTGACTTTGGTTGCGTTGTTTAATTTTTTGAATGACTGCAGTGATATCTTGTAGGCTCGTTTGCGTAGTGACAAACAACATATGCCCTTCATCAGTCAACTCCACTCCCCGGTATATTCTGCGAAAAAGCGCGGTACCGAGTTCCTGTTCTAAACTACTGATTTGTTGGCTTACAGCAGGTTGAGTTGTCCCCAATTCTCTAGCGGCCCCAGTAAAACTTAGAAGCCTAGCTGATGCTTCAAAAGCGATTAACGTCTTAAAGTTTATTTTTTCATTACTCATGGTATAAGATNATATAAGTTTTCACTCAGTTTACAGCGCTAAAAATTCCATGCAAGGTAATGCGGCTTGACACATCTTTAGTTGAATAAACAACGCTTGTTTCTCTGGAGAACTTGTTAAATATAAATAGGAGAATTCGATGTCGACCCAACAACCTAACATTTTATTTATTATGGCTGATCAAATGTCAGTCAATGCGCTTCCCTGCTACGGTAACTCTGTAGTAAAAGCACCTAACTTGACCCATCTGGCAAATAATGGGGTCGTATTTGATTCAGCCTATTGTAACAGCCCTCTATGCGCGCCATCCCGTTATGTACTCATGACAGGACAGCTTCCTAGCATAATAGGAGCTTATGACAATGCCGCAGATTTTCCAGCGGATATTCCTACATTTGCCCATTATTTACGCCGACAAAATTATCAAACAGCGCTTTCGGGAAAAATGCACTTTTGTGGTCCAGAGCAATTGCATGGTTTTGAAGAGCGGTTAACGACTGACATTTACCCTGCCGATTATGGCTGGTTTCCTAACTGGGATAAACCAGAAGAACGGCCAACTTGGTACCACAATATGTCTTCAGTTACTCAAGCAGGGCCATGTGTACGCAGTAACCAGCTTGATTTTGACGATGAGGTTGTTTTCCATGCTGAACGCTATATATATAATTATGTGCGTGGCAAACAGGAGCGCCCATTTTGTCTTACCGTATCGATGACACACCCGCATGATCCCTACACAATATTAGAAGAGTATTGGCAACGTTACGATGAAAACGATATCGATTTGCCTAAAGTTCGCTTGAGCAAAGAAGAACAAGATCCGCATTCACTCCGTTTACAAGATGTATACGCTTATTACGATCAACCTATTGAAGATGATGATATTCGCCGTGCTCGACGAGCCTACTATGGGGCCATTAGCTATGTCGATGATCAAATTGGACGCCTACTAGCAGCATTGAAACAATCTGGATTAGATGACAACACCATTGTGGTATTTTCCGGTGACCACGGCGATATGCTGGGTGAACGCAATCTCTGGTATAAAATGTCCTTTTTCGAGGGGTCAGCAAGGGTTCCTATGATCGTGTATGCACCCAACACATTTTCCCCTAAACGGGTCAAAGAGTCAGTGTCTACGATGGATTTATTGCCTACGTTTACCGAGCTGGCAACAGGGTCCCAAATTCAAGACTATGCGATGCCGATTCAAGGACGCAGCCTAATGCCGCACTTAACGGGGCAAGGTGAAAAACACGATGAAGTAATCGGGGAATATTTTGGTGAGGGAGCATTAGCGCCAATCTATATGATCCGCCGCTCTCAGTACAAATACATACATTGTCCCCTAGACCCAGACCAATTATTTGATTTAAATAACGACCCATTTGAATTGTGTAACCTCGCAAATCAACCAGAATTTGCTGATATTGCACAATCATTTAGAACCGAAGCACTTCAGCGCTGGGACTCAGAGAAACTCACCCAAGATGTATTAGTGAGCCAACGCCGACGCCGATTGGTTGTTGAAGCACTCAATAAAGGGA
This sequence comes from Vibrio eleionomae, assembly GCF_009874545.1. Taxonomy (NCBI): domain Bacteria; kingdom Pseudomonadati; phylum Pseudomonadota; class Gammaproteobacteria; order Vibrionales; family Vibrionaceae; genus Vibrio; species Vibrio eleionomae. Next base: position 2,461 of record NZ_WEKT01000009.1, read on the forward strand.
AAAGACTGGCATGGGATCACCAACCTATATTTGATAGCAGTAACATGTATATGCGTAATCACATAGACTTAGATGATCTTGAAGCAAAATCACGCTTCCCTAAACCAGAGTAATACGTCAAATCGCGGAAGATGTTATTCATCTTCCGCGCGTTGTATTTAACTCGCTTTTGCTTCTTTAACAGGCTGCTCAAAACGATATTTCTGACGTAATACCGCTACTTGAATCACTGCCGGAATGGTCACACGATATGCCGCTCCAGCGAGATCAACCGCTGTCCATGCGCCAGAAATAGCCCAACCAACAGGCCCAGCTAAAATACTCATGGCACGAGTTAATGCGACATTGCCAGCAAATGACAGGCCGCGACCAATCAGCGCTTTGATCACTGCATTAACAATGACTAAAGTCAGTTGGTATGACTTAAACCCACCGATTTTGAATGCCGCTTGAAACGCCATTAACACGGTTTGTTTGGTTACGACACTAGTATTTTCTACACCAGCAGCCTGAGCAAAATCACGCAGCTCTTCATCGTCCATATTATCCAGAGCATCTTCTAATATTTTCATAAGAAGATGAGTTTCAATCATTTCAACATCTTGTTCTTTATTGAAATTAACTTTTAGCTTACTGCACACATCAACCAGAATTTCTTTATATTCCACACCTTTTCCACCACGGAAAAAAGTAGCAACGGTATTCGCGCCATAAGTTTGAATTTCTGCTGCGATATCTTCCCAATATTTGGCGTGATCAGGATGATGACGGTTATACCCTACTGATTTTGTTAACTCCTCTGTCCAACGCGGTTGTCCGTCATTGTCGTGAGTTAAACTATAAACTAAGTCTTCCAGATCATCCGAAGACAGTTGACCTAAAAACTCCAAATCCGCATCGTAACGATATGCCATTATTTTTGTTCTCCAATTTGTATCGCACAATGAAACAAACCAACTTGATAACAAGCCGGTGGCTTCAGCCAAAGTCACCGGCTTGGTTTCATCGAGCGAGTCTCTGCGAATGTCCGCAATAACAATTCGCTCTAACTAACTAACTAACTAATATTAAGAGAGTTTTGACAGAGAAATGTCAATTGACAGACTGCTTTTTATTGCAGATAAAAGATGGAAACATCCCCACACTTTTACTCGCTAACCAATACACGAAAACAAAAAAATCTCGCCTATTGCGAGATTTTCTATTAGGGAACCAAATTATCTAAGACGCTGTGCCATCGACAATAAAGAGTAATTCGACGCGGCGATTACACTGTCGTCCGCTGCGAGTTAGATTGGTGCATTCAGGAATATATTCGCCATAACCACGCGTATAGATTGATTCTTTAGGCACTTGCATTTGGCGCAGCATACGTTGAATACTTTTCGCACGACGTTCAGATAAATTATCATTTAACGCGTAAGTTCCGGTCGTATCGGTATGACCATTCACAACCACGGTAATGGCTGGATTATGAGCAAGAAAATAACTGAGGTTCTGCATCCATGGATACGATCTTGGCAGTACCTTATCCGAGTTAATTTTAAAGTGGATGGTATCTTCGATATATACCATCATGTATTTACCAGGTATCACTTTGTAATCAATATGGTTTTGCTGCAGAAATCGAATCAATTTACTGTAGTTTGTTACAACCACAGGGCGAGTCACTTGTTGCTGTGAGACTGGCGGTGTCCCCCAATCAGGATTACGCACAGCAGAAGCATCTTTAGGGGCCACATCCAATTTGCTCCCGCTCATCATTTTGGTCAAAGAATCAAAATTATCCATGCCCAAAGAGCTACAGCCACTTAGGATTACAGACAATAAAAGAAATAAATACTTCATCAAACTCGCCACTCATTGATGGATTACTTAATTTATATCGGCCAAATTTAGAAAACTTTACGAAAAATTATTACCTTACCCTAATCATCTTGAATTAATTCCCCGTCCCCTCTTTCACGTAACACCATTTTCATTACCTTCAATCTGACGCTTTTATAGGGGGTAATGATCACTATTGTTTGTGATTGGGATATTGAACCACATAGGTCGCTTTACATCTTCTCGTCAATCGCTAAACTGCTATCCAAAATTTAGCCAAGTTTATGGCTTCTTGCGAATAATTCAGTATTGATATATGTCGCTAAGAGAACCTCTTAACAAATTTGAGTATTACTTTATGTCTAAAATTGTGTTGCCCTTAATCGTTCTCATTCTTGCGGGCTTTTTTATTTACCGTACTTGGAACAATCATAAATTAGCGGAAGTCAACTTCGCAAAAGGCCAAGCATTCCTTGCCGAAAATCAGCACAAAGCAGGAATTCATACGACCCAAAGCGGATTACAGTATGAAATTTTAGAACCAGGGACTGGGGATATTCACCCAACAGCAAGTAATAAAGTTAAGGTGCACTATGAGGGCCGATTAATCGACGGCACCGTATTTGATAGCTCTTATAAGCGTAACGAACCGATCGTATTCGGCGTGAAACAGGTTATTAAAGGTTGGCAAGAAGGACTACAACTGATGGTTGTGGGTGAAAAAGCGCGGTTTTATATTCCAAGTACGCTTGCTTATGGAAAAAGTGGCACAGGCCCTATTCCACCGTCATCAACCCTTATTTTTGACGTCGAACTGTTGGCAATTCAAAAGTAAGCACAACACGAATGACAAAAAGGGAGCAAATGCTCCCTTTTTCGTACTAAAAACTGTATCGGCACGCTCAGCGAAAAGATTAAGGCATTGAGACAGGGTGAAACTCTAACCCTTGCGCGGTGACTAACACACAATCCATTCCACCAGCATGAGCGGCTTGCATCCCCAATAGGGTATCTTCAAACACAACACAATCATTAGATGATAAACCAAGCTCATCACACGCGGTCAGAAACGTCTCTGGATGGGGTTTATGGTGGCTTACGTCGGTCGCACTGACTAACGTATCGACTTTGTCCCAAATACCAGCTTGGGTCAGTAATCTGGTGGCACTATCACGCTGGCTTCCTGTGCCGACCGCGATTTTCTTTTTACCCAAGTAACGGTTTAACACATCATTAGTATCCGCAATCAAAGTGACTTGATGTTGCATTTCTGCATAGCGTTCCATTTTATAATCAGCGACAGCTTTGGAATCAAACTGCTTGCCATAACGCTCATTAATTTTCGGGACAATTTTAACACTCGGCATCCCGCCCATACTATTTAACCAAGGTCCATCAAAAGGGAAATCGAAATGCTCTGCGGCTAATTTCCATGAAGCGACATGGTTTGGCATTGTATCAAGCAAGGTACCATCCATATCGAAAATTAAGCCTTTGTAACGTTCAAAATCAATATTCATCGTTGCCACTGTTTCCCTTGTCATGTATTCCTTACTCATCATACAGAAACACCCATACCTTTCAAAGATATGGGTGTTTCTTACAATAGCCGTTGATGAGAATCAATGCACAGCTTCAGCAAGTTGTTTGGGCGTTTCCCAGGTATAAATAAACTCTGGAATAGTATGGCCACATGGTGCTTTCCATGCTCGCTCTAGCTGGTGAATTCCACCAATGTGATCATAAAAATCAACCGCTTGATGGTTTTCTTCCATCACTTCGATATACACACCAGAATCAGCAAAATAGTGATCAACCCATTTTAGTGCTTCTTGGATCAGCAATTTACCTAACCCCTTACCACGATGCTTTGGCGCAACATGCAGCGATTCAATGATGGTTCCTTTATCAAAATCATGATTACCAAACACGCAGATAAAGCCAAGAAGTTCATCTTGTTCTTCAATCAGAACAATATGCTGGTTAAAAGGGGGATTGGTTAGGCGAGTCTGCCAGATAAGGAGGCGATCTTCTAACACTTCGTTTTCAAGATACTCTTCACCCAAAATACCATGGTAATGGGTACGCCAGCTCAACGCATGGAGCTTAGCGATATTTTCATAATCGCGGTATTCCGCGGCTCTAATTTCCATTTATTAGTCCTTATAACGTCCTGTAAGGATTTAAGTCCTTGTCCATATTATTAAATAAACTCTAAAATGCAAAATATCCGACGAAGAATCCGACTTGCTGGTAAATAAAAAGTCTTTAATTCTAATAAATTTAAATAAACCAGTTTAATATATTGTAATTTTACTTGACTAAAGTGAGTGCAGTTGAATAAGAGCTCAACATAAGAGGCTGTTGCATTGTTAAGGGAAATAACAGATAGCCCCTCTCCACATCCCTATGGAGAGAGCCACTATCTTTATCTTAATCCTACATCTTGAGATTACTTCGTATAGGATGGAATGAATTACTTTAAGTCACCATACCGTTCTAGATACAACACGGTTGCTGCAGTTCGCGATGGAACCTGCAGTTTTTTCAACAAGCTTTTCATGTGCACTTTAACCGTGGATTCGGAAATAAATAAGCGGTCAGCAATCTGTTTGTTACGAAAGCCCTTCGCCACCTCACCTAGGATTTGTGCTTCACGATCAGTTAACGTATCAAACACATCACGGCGATCGCGACGCAGGCTTAAGTAACGCAAGACAGCATCACTATATGCCTTAGTTCCGGTCACCGCATCCTTTAGCAGCTCAATTAACTGCTCAGGCTCAGTATCTTTGAGTAGATAACCGTCTGCCCCAGCTTTAATCAGTGCTTCAATATCGCCGGCGTTGTCCGATACGGTTAAAATAACGATAGTCGCACTACACTCATCCCCTCTTAACGCTTTGAGTGTATCTAAACCCGACATGCCCTTCATGTTTAAATCGAGCAGAATCATATCCGGTTCATCGTTGCGCGCTAACGCGATTGCTTCACCACCACTACTCGCCTCAGCAATCACTTCAAATTCTGGATCTATACTAAGTAATTGCTGTATTCCTCGGCGCATGAGTGGATGATCATCGACGAGCATCACTTTATACGTGGTCAAGGTTTTTCTCCTTTTCTAATTGATAAGTGAGCGTGACTTTACATCCTTCATTCGGCTGTGAGTCTATTTGTAACTGCCCTCCTAGCCTTTGCGCTCTCTCATACATAATGTTCATTCCATAATGGTTTATTCTAGATGCAGGTTCAGAAAAACCGATACCATCATCTTCTACATAAGCGAGCACAGTTCCATCTTGCTCCCCACAGTAAATAACAATTTTGTCTGATCGTGAGTGTTTCATCGCGTTAATCGCGGCTTCTCGCAGCAACTGAATCATATGCACTTGGCGGTGGGCATCAATATCCAGCGAAGATAGCTGATTAATCAGTACAATTTCTGCGTCTGTCTGCGAATCTAACTGCTCGACCATTTCCTTGAGCGCTTCACCGAAATTGCTTTCTTTGAGCGTTAAACGGAACGTGGTTAACAATTCTCTAAGCTGCTTATAAGCGCTTGAAAGCCCCGTATCTAATTCTGACATCACTGGGGATGTTTTATCTTGAATCTCTTGATCCTCTACCTGACTCATGATGCGCTTTAATAACGTCATCTGGATCTTCAAATAAGACAAAGACTGAGCGAGTGAATCATGTAACTCACGGGCAATCGTTGCCCTCTCTTCAAGTAATAGCAGTTGATCAGCTTGTTTTTGAGCACGATTATAGTAAATAGCTCGCCCAAAAATTCGGCTGAAACTATTGATAAAAGAACGTTCGGGACATGGCAGCCCTTCTTTCCAACGTAAATAGCCAATTATTTCGCCATCGACTGTCAGCTCTTGTTCATGAGGGAACTTTTGACAAGTCAAACCATCTTGTAATGTCAGGCTATTCCCGCCAGTATCTACCACCTCTAGCTCTGCCGAAATAACCCCTTCTAAAGTAGTGAAGTGATGTAGCATTGCTTGAAAGTTATCAAGTTTAATTCTCGAAGCCGACAGCTCTTGCGATGATTGATACAGCACTTGAAGCGATTGATTTGCTTGCCTTAAGCGTCTGGTTTTTTCATCAACGGCCAATTCCAACCCGCGGTACAGCTTCCCTAATTCACTGGCCATACTATTGAACGTTTTTGCCAGAATCCCTAATTCATTCGGTAAATCGGTATTGAGCTTAATATTGAAAGAACCAAACTTAATATCTTCACTGGCCTTAAGTAACTGTCCGAGTGGGGCGACGACATTTTTACCCATATACCGCACGACCCAGAGTGAAATAAGTAAAATACCCACCAAGCAAATGAAACCCACCCAAGCTAAGCGTTTAAGTTTTATTTCATTGTAATTTTGCAGTTGTAAAACGAATCGATCCAACTGCTGAACAAATGGTTCAACATTATCCAAAAACTGCGTTCTTTCGTGACCTTGTAACATGCTCTTTAAGCTCTTCCATTGGATAATCAGGCGGTGATAATCATTACGAATATCGTTCGGTATCGTCCAACTGTCTAATTTACGCATTGCGGGGCTATACAGTATCCGTTCGAACTCACGCATATGCTGCTGAGTTTTGCCAGAATTTTGCGCGATATCCATGGCCAATCGATAGGTTTGTGTCCTCATCGATCCTGAGTGATTAATCAGCTGAGCGTCATCTAAAGAAGACGATAGAGTGATGACCGAATAAACCATAATTGATAGCCCCAAAATGATGACAAATGACATCGATTTCCCGACAAAACTGGTCACTGGTTTACTCGTTTTTCGTAACACCCGTTACTCCACATTCAAGAATTAAACACAATAAATCGTGCTGCAAGCATACTCCCTCTAATTCTAAGGGAGTATTATACGAATAGGCTATAAATTGACATTTGTGTATATAGGAAGGGATAAATTATTAAAAAAAATGTGAATTTAGGCCATTTGTTAACATTTTATCATTAAAAATGATAATTTAATGTGCCTTTTATCAGTGTAATCGTACAGATACCACCACGCTATTTACTGATTGTCGGGCTCAAATACTTGTCCTGATTGAGCATTTAAATAAATTTTGTTTACCCTGCTCATTCCACCGCAATAAACAAAGTAAACATCTTCATTTTCAAAATTGACCGAGCGTACCCAACCACCAATTTCTTTAAAATCATCTGGCTTACAACGATCCTTATTCAGTAAGTCGTCAGTCGTTTTGACAAAAGTCTCTTGGTATTTTTCGATGTCATCAGATTTTTCAATATAGCTTAATATTGTTTTGCGTCGCTCTGCGGACGTAATATTAGGAGGATTAACATGCAGTCCATCAAGTGGTACCCATTTGGCTGTTGCTGGTTTTCCTTCTTGATAAACGAAATACTCCGAGATACGCCCCCATCCACTGCGTTTTTCCAATAAATGGACTTTATCTCCACGATACAAATGCCCTTCAATAAACGAGCTTATTACGGGTTGGCGCCGAATAGGCAGCATTTCGTCATGAACGTAGTAATCCATAATCTCTGGATTGGACATATCATCTTTGGCCTCTACCGCCGCGTGATTAACCGGCGGTGCGGCTTCAGGTTTTTTACCCACCGAAATATACATGTCAAATATAGAGCCATGTTCGGGAGCATAATAAAACATGTAGTAGCCAGCTCCGGCCCCCCCTAACCCCAGGAGAAGCAGAAGTAGCATGATCATCTTCTTCATCCTCTACTAACTCCTTATTGACACTAGAGGAAATATATAGGCAAGTATTGGCGAGAGTTTTATGTCTGTCTAAATATCTTCTTCAAGTAAGGTGAAGTAAGCCACAAATTTGTGAGATGTAACCGATAGTGGTGTCATAATATGCAATAAAACTACTATCAATATCGTTCAATTTAGTCTAACTTTACATTGTAAATGCTCTGCATTAAATGAGTAAAAACTGATGTTTTTCAGCGCAATTAGTGAACCTCACGCATTTTTAGCGCAAAGTTAGGGAGTTCTGACGCTTCAACGTTAAAATGTTGCATTTATCCATCTAATACGCACGCATCACTATTTAATTACACCGTTAAAATGACACACAAGGCGGTTATGTTTTCATTACTGAAGTTCAAAAATTTTGGCCAATTCATGATGATTTGGGCTGTTCTAAGCATTGTGCCTTGTCTATATTTCTATAAGCAGTTTCAAGAGGTCACGGGTAGTATTTACTCAATGGTCCAATCGGAACATGGAATCAAGTTAGAGTTTAGTAAGCAGAATTTGCTTAAATCAACCAAAGGCATGCTGGATACCTTTCACATTCTCTCTGACAGCAACATTCTGCAGCGCGCTATCAACTCTCCTAACAAAACTAATATCGAAGTGTTAGAAGATTTCTGGCGAGCATTACTCTATTCACAAAATTCATTAGAAAGTATTTCTTTGTTGAACCTGCAAGGTCTTCAGTTGATTAATCTCTATATGGATGATGCCAATGTCCATATCACGCCACAAAATCAGTTGATAAACATCAACAAAAAAGAAATATTCAAAAAAATTCAAGCTCTGCCTATTCATTCCTCAACGATTCTTATCTCCTTACCCCAAGAAGCAAATAAAACCTCTAGCGTGCATTTAGTGGCGCCTTTGCAATCAGGCGGACAAAAGCGGGGTTATCTGTTCGCTGATATCAATGTCGATCAGATCTATGACAATTTAATCAAACAGAGTAACTTATCGACCCCAGAAGTTATTGATAGTCATGGTAATTATCTAATTAGTAATATCCACACGGCTGTTTTGAATACAAACAGCGATCAGAACGACCAGATTGGTTATCAAAATTTGAAGACCCTCTCCCCCAGCGTCTGGGACAACATAAAGCAGGCTGATTCTGGCTCGTTTAAAACTCAGCTAGGTTGGTATAGTTTTGTACGCGTACCACTACACATTTTGTCGCCTCACCTTGAGGACATCTACTTGTTAGATAGCATTGGCCATGGGGTAATCGAGCAGAAAGAAAATGAACGCTATGCTTCCATTTTAACTCAAGGCGGAACGATCATCGCTTTAATGGGTGGGTTAGCGGTCTTCTTTTTAACCTGGAACCGGAAACATAATCATCAAACCATTGAGAGTAAATTGGCACTTACCGTCATGGAAGGGATGTCTGCCTTGGTGATTACCGACAAATATAATCGCATCATCAAAGTCAATTCACAGTTTTCTCGTTTAAGTGGTTATCAACTTCATGATGTCAAAGGCCAACATCCCTCCATGTTTGCTTCTGGACTTCACACCAAAGAATTCTACAAAGAGATGTGGAACCACATCCAACAACAAGGGTTTTGGGAAGGAGAAGTCACCAATAAGCGTAAAGATGGCAAGTTGCTGACTGAGCTGTTGCGAATCCAAACGATCGTCGATGATCACGGTGATATTCGTTATTATGTTGCTTCTTTTGTCGATATCACTGAGCGTAAAGTACTAGAGAATAAATTACGCGAACAGAGCGAACGCGACTCTTTGACCCATATCCCTAATCGCCGTAAATTCGACCAAGTTTTTCGTTATCATTGCCAACATATCAAACGCTATCCAGATCAATACAAGGCGTGTTTCGCGATTTGTGATATTGACCATTTCAAAGTGATCAATGATACCAAGGGGCATGCGTATGGTGATCATGTGATCAAATCGGTGGCACATACCATCAAAACAGCAGTACGCGAAACTGATTTTATCGCTCGTATTGGCGGTGAGGAATTCGCAGTGATTCTGCCACATACTGATTTAAAAGAAGCTCAAGAAGTTCTTGATCGCGTTCGTGTGATGATAAGTAACAAGCATCATCACAAAATCACCATTAGTATTGGTTTTAGTGAGCTCACCTCGCATCCAGAAGATTCCTATCAACGCGCCGACATGGCGCTATATGAATCGAAAGAGTGTGGACGAAACCGAGTCAGCTGTTTTAGTTCCAAACACAGTGAACCACAGGCATAACAAGATGCATTCGGCCTCTCACCCGTTCATTGGGGCAGAGGCCACGCAGCTTAACACTACGTTAAACTAGCACTTCTAACTGTGACTGATTAGCACAATTAATTGAAATATCGCCATTTAACGCACTAATTAGGTTATCGACTGCGCATCGTGCCATTGCATCACGCGTTTCATGTGTGGCTGAACCGATGTGAGGAAGCAGAACCACATTATCGAGCATCATTAATGGTGAATCGGCTGGCAGCGGCTCTTGTTCAAACACATCCAACCCGGCGCCTTTAATGACATTTTGTTCTAACGCATTCACTAACGCAGCTTGGTCTACCGTTTTGCCACGGCCGCCATTAATAAAGAATGCACTCTCTTTCATCATCGCAAATGCATGCTCATCAATCAGGTGGTGAGTTTCTGGAACATAAGGTAATACTGAACAAACAAAATCAGACGTACGTAACAATTCATCTAACGACATCTTACGTGCATCAAATTCCGTCTCAGCTTCAGCTTTACGACTATGATTGTAGTACTGAATCCGCATACCAAAGCCGTGATGAGCCCTACGGGCGACCGCACTGCCGATACGTCCTAAACCTAAAATGCCCAATGTTTTTCCGTGCACATTACTGCCGAACAGATCTGGGCCAATACTCGACTGCCATTGCCCACTGCGCACAAACTTATCAAGCTCCACCGCTCTGCGTGCACTAGCCAGAATGAGCGTGAAAATCGTGTCGGCGGTGGTTTCCGTTAACACAGTCGGAGTGTGCATAAGAGGAATACCACGTTTGCCCAAATAGTTGAGATCAAATGCGTCAGTTCCCACTGAAATGGTTGAAAGCGCTTTGAGCTTAGGCGCTTTATCTAATACATCGGCTTTTAATGGCAGCCCAGCGCCAATTAAGCCTTCTGCCGTTTTTAACGCCTCAATAAACTGCGGATCATCAGTACTACTTAATTCTTTAAATTCAATAATATGAAAATGAGATTGTAACCGTACCTTTTCCGGTTCAGGCAGTTCACGATAGACAATGATGGTGGGTTTCATTTTATCTCCTCCGGCTTTACAGCAGTGGTTCCACTGCATGTGAATTGACCAGACTAAATGGAAACAGTGAGCTAAAATGAGTACTTCATCACTTTTTATTGAAATACTATGTTTACATAAAGCAACACAGAGTGGTCTTTGTTGCTGTTGCTACTCATACAGTTATTGATGTGGTGGGCAAACAGAATCTCGAATAATTAAATCACAGTTTAAGTCGATAACATCGGAATGACGTTCATCACCAATCAAATAGAGAATGCCCTTTTGTAGAATACGATCAAAAGGTATGCCCACCGTCGTTAATGCTGGTGTCACATAATTACTCATCGCGATATTATCAAAACCCGCAATCGAAATGTCTTGGGGAATACGAAAGCCTAATTCATTAAGCGCTTTCATGGCACCGAACGCCATTTCATCGTTACCCGCCAAAATAGCGGTCATTGTCTGTTTGCGCGCCGTTAGCTCTTTAACGCCTTCGTAACCATCGTCTGGTCGCCACGCGCCTTGCACGACAAGCTGTTCATTGAAGGGGATTTGATGGCGTTCGAGCACATTTTTATAGGCTTTAAAACGTTGTTCTCCAGAGGAAGACCCCTTAGTACCACGAATAAAAGCAATATGTTGGTGACCTTGAGAAATAATATATTCCATCATATCGACTGCGCATTGGTAGTGGTCCGCAACAAAGGCTATTTCTGGATGACTCGGCACATGGCGGTTTATCACAATAATTGGCGTTTCAGACTGCTCAATAATTTGTCCCATCTCTTCTTCAGAGAGATAAGTCGGATAAACAACAATACCCGCACATTTCATATCGAGTAAAAAGTTGATGGCGTTTCGTTCCTCTTCGGCCGAATGCTTGCCATCGGCAAGTACAAGCTGATAACCATTACTTTCACTGAAAGACGCCGCGTTATATACAATTGTGGAAAAATAAGGCCCGTCATAAAGCACGTTTGTCATGACGAAGCCAATGTAACTGGTCTTTTTCGTCGCCAGTTGGCGCGCTAATAAGTTGGGTCTGTAACCCGTCTCTTCAATGGCTTGGTATACGGCCTCTTTGGCTTTTTCGCTAACAGCAACACTGCCACTTAATATGCGCGAAACGGTCGATTTTGACACACCTGCCTTTTTGGCAACATCTAACATGGTAACCATAGTAACTCTCTAGCCCACACCGCTCTATTTTTCTTATTGAGCAGCAGTTAAATATTCAACTTGCTTTCAATCTAACACAAAACATCCTGTGCAATTAACTGTTCGTTAAAAGAAAACGATGATACCCAAACGACCTATTACCAAAAACTAGCCCTGTAACAGACTGAGTTTCCCCTACCGGTATAGGCCATTTGGGTATCATCACTCTATATTGAGAAAAACTGAGCCGGCCGGATAACCGGCTCAGAAAGATGTCATATCAGAGAACCTCCCCGTTACTCTGAATCACATCTTTATACCAGTAGAACGATTTCTTCGGTGAACGAGCCAGTGTTCCGGTGTTATCGTCATGTTTATCCACGTAGATAAAGCCGTAACGTTTTTTCATTTCACCGGTGGTGAACGACACTAAATCGATACAACCCCATGGCGTGTATCCCATTAGGTCAACACCATCGATACTGACCGCTTTACCCATTTCTTCAATATGTGAACGTAGATAGTCAATACGATAATCGTCATTGATCTCCCCAGATTCTTCGACTTTGTCGACCGCACCGAAGCCGTTTTCGACAATGAACAAAGGCACCTCATAGCGTTCGTATAGCGTTGCAAGCACGTAGCGTAAACCAACGGGATCGATCTGCCAGCCCCAATCACTTGCTTTTAGGTATGGGTTTTTCACTGAATGAGCACTACTCCCATCAACACTGTCGCCATCGCTATTATTTGCCGCTGAATTGACGGTGTTAGACATGTAGTAGCTGAATCCTAGATAATCCGATTTACCCTCTTTAAGGATTTGCTCATCCCCTTCAGCCATGACGATGTTATACCCTTTACGTTGCCACTCTTTCTTAGCGTAACTTGGGTAGTGACCTTTCACCATCACATCAGAGAAATAGAACCTGTCATGCATCGACTCTTGGGCCAACATGACGTCATCCGGATTCGATGAATAAGGATAATAAGGCACCATTGAACACATACAACCCACGAGCAGCTCAGGATTTAATTCATGAGCTTGTTTCACGACTGTCGCAGCGGCAACAAACTGATGGTGCACCGCTTGATAAACCGCTTCTTCTGGTTTTTCTTGCTCAGATAAACGAATCCCTGAACATGTCCAGCCAAAAATATCCGGTGTTGTATGTTTTTGGTTGTTGATTTCGTTAAACGTCATCCAGTATTTCACTTTGTGCTGGTAACGCTCAATGACGGTCATAGCGAATTTAACAAACAGGTCCAACACCTTACGGTTTAACCAACCACCGTATTCTTTAGCAAGGTGGTAAGGCATTTCAAAGTGGCTTAGTGTAATCACTGGCTCGATGCCGTATTTCAACAGTTCATCAAACAGATCATCGTAAAACTGCAAGCCAGCTTCATTTGGCTCTGCTTCATCACCATTAGGAAAAATGCGTGTCCAAGCGATGCTAGTACGAAAACATTTGAACCCCATCTCTGCGAACAATTTTACGTCTTCTTTATATCGACCATAAAAATCGATCGCTTCATGGTTTGGATAGAACTCGCCTTCAACAATACCATCCGTGATTTGGCGCTGCTTACCATGAGCACCAGCCGTTACCACATCGATAATACTGACGCCTTTTCCCCCTTGATCCCAGCCACCTTCTAGCTGGTGTGCAGCGACCGCACCCCCCCATAAAAAACCTTCGGGAAAAACGTTACTCATAACAACTCCTATGCGATTTGAATGACGGGTTCACCCATCTCAACAGAATGTTCTTTTTCATCCAAAATGTTGAGTTTGAACTCATCACTGTTCAGAACAATGAATGGCGTGGTGACATCATAACCAGCACTCTCTATCGCTTCTTTATCAAAACGAATTAGAGGCTCACCCGCCTTAACAGGTTGATCAAGTTCAACCAAAGTATCGAAATACTGACCTTTCAACGCGACGGTATCTAGGCCAACGTGAATTAATAATTCCATACCGTTTGCACAGGTCAGGCCAACGGCGTGTTTAGATTCAATCACAGAAGAAACAACGGCATCACATGGTGCAGTCACCAACCCTTCTTCAGGTTTAATCGCCACACCTTCACCCAATAGACCTTGTGAGAAAGTTTCATCGTTTACCGTATTCAGCGGGACAACAATGCCTTTTACTGGGCTTGCGAGTGTGACCGTTTCTGGCTGACCATTAGCAGTGGTCGTGCTTTGTGCAGGTTGTGATGCTGTGGTGGTTTCCGCTGTGCTTTCTTCTGCTGGGTCTTCAAACCCGACGACAAAGACAAGAATAGCGGTCACTACGATGGTGACACCGACACCAGCCATCATCCCGATAAATGAATAAGGATTTTCTGTGGTAATCGCGTTCACAGTTGTGATGATGCTTGATAGTCCCGCATACACGTAGTAGTGAGTATCAAATAAACTCGACACTAAACTACCAGCAGCGCCGCCGATACAACCGCACACAAATGGTTTTTTAAAGCGTAATGTAATCCCGTATAGCGTTGGCTCGGTAATACCAAAGATGGCAGTGATACCAGCAGAATAACCGGTTTTCTTCACAGTGCTGTTTTTAGATTTGTAAGCACAAGCGAACGCGGCAACCATCTGAGCAACAACCGCACAAGTTTGGAAAACCTGGAATGAATCTTTACCAAATTGTTCGTAGTTAGCGAAGACAAGAGGGGTCGTTCCCCAGTGGATACCGAAGATAACCAAGACCTGCCAAACACCACCAACCACAATGGCAGCAATAGAAGGTGCAGTCGTATACAGCCAGTTATAACCCACAGCGATGGCAGCAGCAGCGCCACTGGTCACTGGACCAATCACAACCAGTGTTGCAGGCACCATGATCACCATGCATACAAGTGGAGTGAACAACTCTTTCACGACATCAGGAAGCACGCGCTTGGTATACCGTTCAACATAAGACAGTGCCCAAACTAAGAAAATAGGAGGTAATACCGATGATGTGTACACAGTCTTCGCTAGCGGCAAACCTAAGAAAGTGAACACTTCCCCATTGGCGATTTGTCCGGCAATTTGAGCCCAACTTGGGTTAATTAGCGCACAACAACACAATACGGCAATGTATGGGTTACAACGAAAATGTTTCGCTGCCGTAAAACCAATAAACGCAGGCAAAAATGAGAACGGAGTCCATGACATAAAGTTCAATACTTCAAACGTACCTGATGTCACAACTGCCGGGAAAAAATGTTTCGTTACGATAAGACAGCCTTGCAAAATACCAGCGGAGGCTAGAATGAATAATAGCGGTGCGAAAATAGCCGACATTGACGCAATGACCGCATCAAGAACACGTGTTTTTTGTTCGCCTTCACTTAACAAACTTTTATCGACCAAGTTTCCCATTGCGCCATAGACATCGGCAACGTGAGTCCCGATAACGACTTGGAATTGACCACTACTGATAACCACAGTAATGACACCTGGCATTTGGTTAATTTTTTCTTTAGCCCCTTCTGGTATTTCTTTTAAAATCAAGCGCAAACGTGTTGCACAACGTGAAAAATCTTTGACGTTTTCTTGCCCGCCCACTTCATTAAGAATGTCTTTTGCGAGTTGGGCATAATCTCTAATTGCTGAGGCCATGCGATCACCTTTTGTTTCATTATTGGAATGATTTAAATGTAATAATAATTTTTGCAACCGGTTTCAGCGTACGCCAAGTTATTGCCACTACAACCGGTTCCATAGCAAAACGTGCGCTTTTTCAAATTTCAGTCTGGAGATTCAAAACGTGGATCACAAGAATCAGAAATAATCACCATAACAATGAAACTATTGAATGTTATTGAGATCACATTAGTATCTGAATTGCATATTCGATGGCGTGACACATTGGTGATTTAATCATTACCATGCACCATCTAAAATAGATAAGCAGCTTAACGAACAATCAAACGAGAATGTCTGAATAGGCATATCACTATTGAGAAGTTAATCAGTACATTTACCATGCCTTGAGAGTGCCATTAACATGTGCATACTTAATATTGAAAAGTATTGAGAAAGCCTTCGTTTTGATAAGCCGTTTCTGATATAAATTGTATATGGTCCTACCGCCAACCTCTCCTGTTGGCGCTGAATTGCACAATTTCAGGGAGAAATAAGATGCAAGATACCCTAACTGTCGTACTAGCCGGAGGTGTCGGCTCCCGACTGTCACCCTTAACGGATGACCGCGCCAAACCCGCAGTCCCGTTTGGTGGTAAATATAGAATTATCGATTTTACGCTAACCAACTGTCTTCACTCTGGTTTGCGCCGAGTTTTGGTCCTTACGCAATATAAATCTCACTCATTGCAAAAGCACTTACGAGACGGTTGGTCTGTATTCAACCCAGAGTTAAATGAGTATATCACTGCCGTTCCGCCGCAAATGCGCAAAGGGGGCAAATGGTACGAAGGGACCGCTGATGCGCTCTTCCACAATAGCTGGCTACTGGACCGCAGTGAAGCTAAATATGTGGTTGTACTGTCTGGCGATCATATTTATCGCATGGATTATGAAGCCATGATTGAAGAACACATTGCTACAGGTGCTAACCTCACCTTGGCGTGCATGGATGTGCCCCGCTCAGAAGCCAGTGCGTTTGGGATCATTGCCGTTGATGAACAAAATATTGTGCGTTCTTTTGTCGAAAAACCAATCGATCCACCGTCTATTCCTGGCCAACCAGATCGCAGTTTAGTTTCAATGGGTATCTATGTGTTCAATATGGATGCACTACAAAATGCATTAAATAAAGATGCCGATCTTGAAAACTCTAGCCATGATTTTGGCAAAGATATTATTCCGGAATTAATTCCGAGTGAAACTGTTCACGCTTATCGATTTGGTGAAAAAGGACGCGTAAATCGCGACTGTTATTGGCGTGATGTTGGCACTATCGATTCATTTTATGCAGCCAACATGGATCTATTAGAGCCGATTCCACCAATGGATTTGTATCAAAAAGATTGGGCAATTCGTACCTACGAACCTCAATATCCACCGGCTCGTACCGTTTCTTCCGCCACAGGTAATGAAGGAATTTTTATTAATTCGATCATTGCTGGCGGAGTGATCAACTCTGGTGGTTCAGTCCAGCACAGTATCATTTCATCTAACGTGCGTATTGAAGATGGCGCGACCGTGTTAGACAGCATTTTGTTTGATGACGTGGAAGTTGGCCCAGGATGCCAGTTGCAAAACTGTATTGTCGATAAGCACGTAAAAATACCCGCCAACACAACGATTGGCTTAAATGCCAGTGAAGATGCTAAACGCTTTCATATTTCAGAGAACGGAATTGTCGTGGTTCCAGAAAGCTACACATTCTCATAGCGTAGAGAAATTAGTCACAACACAAAACCACTTACTGGCAAAGCCAATAAGTGGTTTTTAATTATCAGGAGCGAACGTGCTCATTGGGGGTTCTTTGAGTATGGCTCAACCACGTAATAAGAAAAGAGTAAACTTTCCCTTTGTTACCTTCCCCTTTTTAAAAATAGCGTACCCGATTGAAACCCTTGATTTAAACTTCAACCACCTCATTAAGCGACTTACTTGCACGTGGTGTTTGGTTAAAATGCCGTTTAAATTCACGACTAAATTGTGAAGGGCTGCTATACCCGACTAACCGAGCAGCATCGTTGACTCTCACCCCTTCGGTTTGAATCATCTGTTTGGCTTTGTTAAGTCGAACTTTTTTCAAATATTGCAGTGGTGACTCCATCGTGACATGACGAAAAGCTTGATGAAAAGCAGACACACTCATGTTTGCTTCTTGCGCTAATTCTTGCACAGTTAGTGGCTGACAAAAATCCGCATGCACTTTCGCTAACGCTTTAGCCACCCTTGCGTACTGACCATCAAAACTGGCTAACTGCTCAAACAAATGCCCTTCTTCACTGGTCAATACCCTAAATAAAATCTCTTCCAGTAACACATCACCAAGCACTTTTGCTTCAATGGGATCAAGCAAAGCAAGCATCAAGCGCTTGCAGCTATGCAACATTTTTTCATTCATCGCGACAGAGTTTACCCCACAGCGATCTTGATGCTTACGTTTAACCGTGGCCCCCAGTTCATTCATCAAACGCACTTGTTTAACGATCATGGCGTGATCAATTCGGATCGTCAGCCCCAAAATGGGCTCTTGTTGACTACCAAACGATTCACACTCCAGCGGCATAGGTACCCCAGCCACCAAATAATCATTGGGGCCGTAGGTCACTTGCTTTTCGTTACCCACCGTAATCTTTTTATGTCCCTGACCTAAAATGATAATTCCAGAGTCGTACATAAATGGCGCTTTTGCAGCGGTTAACCCACTCCGATAAAACCTCACGCCCGGAATTGCGGTATCTATAGAACCTTCCAATTGATTTAATTGGAATTTGTCAGCGTATTGTGTCATTAACTCGGCTAATTCAACCATAAATACCTCTCTGGTTATATTTTGGCTAAATCTCTCATATTCTAGAGGAATAGGCAATAAATATGGAGAAATACCCCTACTGTTTGCCAACTTATAGGACTATTATGCATATCACTTTGTTGAGCTGATTTATTTTTCTCAACATGAGCTCTTGAAATTTGATGCAAAGAACATCAATTCAGGAATAACAGCCTGAAAAGGTATTCCCCTTTTCTGGAAGCAAAAGGAGCGTCCGATGCAATTTACGTATTCAAACCCAACTCGTCTTCATTTTGGTCAAGGCCAAATCGCAGCTATCGCTAGCGAAATTCCTAAAGATAAAAAAGTCCTTGTTATCTATGGTGGCGGTTCTATCAAACGTAACGGTGTTTATGACCAAGTCGTCGCCGCTTTAAGCGAACACCAATGGCAAGAATTTGCGGGCGTTGAGCCAAACCCAACCAAAGAAACATTAGATAAAGCCGTTGCGATTGTTAAGCAAGATGATATTGAATTTATCTTAGCTGTCGGCGGTGGTTCCGTGATTGATGGTTCCAAATACGTAGCGGCTGCAGCGCACTATGAAGGTGATGGCTGGGATATTATGACTGGTCAATACAGCGTTAAATCAGCTGTGCCAATCGGTGCTATTTTAACTCTGCCAGCAACAGGCTCAGAATCAAACTCAGGCGCAGTTATCACTAAAAAAGAGACTGCGACTAAATTGCCATTCCGCTCACCAGAAGTTCAACCTCGCTTTGCGGTAATGGACCCAGACGTAATGAAAACATTACCAGAGCGCCAATTGATTAACGGTATTGTGGATGCATGGGTACATACTTGTGAGCAATACATCACAATGCCTGTTGGTGCAAAAGTTCAAGATGGCTATGCAGAAACCCTGCTCAAAACGTTGCTTGAAATCGGTCAAAACTTTGATAACCGCGATAACGACACTTGGCGTGCAAACCTAATGTGGTCGGCTAACCAAGCATTAAACGGTTTGATTGGTACTGGCGTACCGCAAGATTGGGCTACGCATATGATTGGTCATGAATTAACAGCTCTATGGCATGTTGATCACGGTCGTTCTTTGGCAATCGTTCAACCTTGGTTGCTACGTAATCAAATCGAAGCGAAACGTGCGAAGCTAGAGCAAATGGGTCGTAACGTATTTGGTTTAGAAGCCGGTGATGATTTGGCAGAACGCACTATCGAAGCGATCGAAGTGTTCTATCATTCTCTGAATGTTGATACACAGTTTGCCGATCACGGTTTAACTCATGAAGAAGCCGTTAATACTGTCGTTAAACAGCTAGATGAGCACGGTATGACTGCATTAGGTGAAAGCCAAGCGGTTACTCTAGAACGTTCTCGTGAAATTCTAGAAAAAGCATTAGCGTAATCGCGATATTTTTCGATAGGGTCATTTCTCCCTTATCGCTAACGTAAATACCAAGCACTGCCCATTTGAGGTGGTGCTTTTTTATTTTCTCATTCTTCGGTTCCTTCCCACATTTTTGCACAAAATCCATTTTGGCTCGCAAGATAGATCGATACCATCACTAAACCACCGTTTTAAATACGTTAAATTAGACATTATTCCAATATCGTTCTACGGCTTACCATAGGTTCGTCTCTCGCGATGTGTTGAAACATTAGGAACTAAACACCATGAAAAAAACCACTCGGACTTTAAGTGCGCACAAACATGTCGCGCTTGTCGCCCACGACAATTGCAAAAGTGAACTTTTACGTTGGGTAAAAGAAAACAAAGAAATTTTGCAGCAGCATTTTCTCTACGCGACAGGCACCACAGGCAGTATGCTCAGTAAAGAAACCGGACTTGCAATAAAAAGTAAAATTAGCGGGCCAATGGGCGGTGATCAGCAAATTGGTGCCATGATTGCTGAATGTAAAATTGATGTGCTCATCTTCTTTTGGGATCCGCTCAACTCTGTACCACACGACCCTGATGTTAAAGCATTACTACGTATCGCGAGTGTATGGAACATTCCAGTTGCAACTAACCGAGCTAGCGCTAAATTTATCTTCCACTCTCCACTTATTAATGAAGAAGTGGATATTGAAATCCCAGATTACCAAGATTATTTAGCCGATCGTACTTAGTAAACCCAAATGAAATCAATAGCCCGTTGCTACATATCGAGCAACGGGCTTTGTTATTTGACATATTAAGATATTTAATTGACATCTGTTTGAGGAAAAACGGACCGAAATCGAGAAATTGATTTGCATCAAATGATTTACGTCTACACTAAAGTAGTACTTGTTACTAAGAAATGTGTGGGTGGGTAGTTTGATAAGAAAAAGCCGCGACCAAAGTAATCGAATAATTATCAGGACAATGGTTAGT
This sequence comes from Vibrio eleionomae, assembly GCF_009874545.1. NCBI lineage: Bacteria > Pseudomonadati > Pseudomonadota > Gammaproteobacteria > Vibrionales > Vibrionaceae > Vibrio > Vibrio eleionomae. Next base: position 23,298 of record NZ_WEKT01000009.1, read on the forward strand.
GCTAAACTATTAGCTTATTTAGGATTATGTCTTTGTCTATTAACAGTTTTGGGATATGCCTTTGATATTGAGTCAATCTATAGGCCTTATCCTGATGGCCCTGCGACAAACCCTCTTACCGCTATTTCAGGTTTATTAATATGTTTAGCACAAACCTATTTTAAAAGATCACTCATGAAAGCAGTTTATGCTTTTTTAATCGTTTGTTTACTGCTCCTCATCTATAGATTCCTAGAACTCACATCACTATTTCAATTAATAAACGACTTACCGGTTCACTCTTATGAACTTGTATCAGGTGAACGAAATATGATGGGAGCAAATACATTAGCGTGCTTTATGTGTTTAGTCGCGGCATTAATATCACGTGTGCGTCACAACCCCCTACTCAGCCAAGTTTTTAGCTTCTTTAGTCTACTATTCCCTTCCGTTTCAATAACAGGATATGCTTTTCACATTACCGATTTTTATGGAGAAATGTCTTTAACCACGACATGTATTGCTTACATTATGGGATTATCTGTTTTAGGTTCAACAGCAAATCGAGCTCTGTTAAAAGGGTTACTCTCTATACATATTGGTGGAAAACTTTCTAGGATTCTGATGGTTACAGGATTTTGCGTATGCTTCGGCATAGGGTTTCTTGTATCTCGTTCTCTTATAAACGTTGAAGCAGCTAAATCATTTGGCTTATACGTCAACACTATTGCTTGGTTTCTCATAATCATGATAACCATCAGTTCTCTCTTTTATGAAAAAGTGGACAAAAAGCGAAGACAAGTAGAAAAAGAGTTACAGCAGGTTTCATCAACAGATCCCCTGACCGGATTGCGTAACCGAAGAGATTTTTTCTCTTTAGCAAAGCTTGAAAAAGCCAAGCACTATCGTATGAAATATGACATGAGTGTTATTATGATCGATATCGATTTCTTTAAGAAAATTAATGACACATTTGGTCATTTAGGTGGTGACAGAGTCATACAGTTAGTCGCAAACACCCTCACATCAACTGTAAGGTCTAGTGATATTTTGTGTCGTTATGGTGGAGAAGAATTCATTGCTTTATTGCCTGGGACATCTCTCGAAGGTGCTGCTCAATTATCAGAGAAACTGAGAACTCAAATCGAACAAATAGACGTGTCTTCAACACTTCACTCTGATAATTATAAGTTAACTATATCCGCAGGTTATTCTTTAGTCTCTACCGAGGACGAAGACATCACGGAAGCAATCGATAAAGCAGATAAGGCTTTGTATCAAGCAAAACAATCTGGAAGAAATAAAACACTTCCCTTTAGTCCTAGGGTCGTTTTAGAAACATAACTGACAAAGACTTACCTAATGTCTGTGCGATTTTTAAGCCTAGTCTAAATAGTTAATATGATTCATGCAGCACTGATCGTGTTTTCGCTAACTCACCAATCAATACTTGATACCAGAGTTAATCTCTCGTGTCATTACTCGTCGCGCCACTCAAAGCCTCCGATACGTTGATAGACAGAAACGTGCTAGACCTTATTTTCTAGAACGTTTTTGTCGGATTAGGGAAAATATGCTGAAGCTTTGGTTTTGTTATGACTAACAAGCCTTGAATAAAAACATCAGGTTGTTGCTTTATAGATACTTAACACGTTCATCTAAGCACTCACTAGACCCCATTTCGAATTCGCGGCATATCCAAGGACGATTTTCATAAATTGTACACATTAGAGTGTCTCTATCTAAAGCAGCACACCAGCCATCATTTAATCGCATCATTGTTTCACCGCCATACTCATCTCGTGCAATAAATTCTTCAGGAACACCAGTGTCTGAGATGATCATCACTTCAAGACGGCAACAACAAGCTTTACAGTTTGAGCAAGATACATTTGAGGAAGGAGATGTATTGATTGGTATAGACATAAATAACTATAATTTGGTCAATTCTGCATTGTACCGTAAATTTGATGTGAAAAACTGCATTTTTGTGAATAGTGTCAGAGCTTATCGCTAGTGACACACAAATCACTCAGAAAGAATTGGACGGAAGAAGCTACGTTCATAACTCACTACGCAATCCGTTTCTTCTGCATACTTGAATGCAGCTTTACAGTTTTCGTCTGATGCTGATTCATGACGGTATTTTTCATATTCGGCTAAAGATGGAAATGAAAACAACGCCATTGCAATGTTATTCGCTCCTTCCGATGGTAAAAAATACCCATGATGTATACCACCAAACTGTTCAACGAGAGGGATCCACATACGGGCATAATATTCAAATTCAGGGATTTTCTTAGGGTCAATAACGTATCTAACGTGACAGGTGATCACTGACAGCTCCTTCTATTTTTTAGTCTACTCACATCCTGAGTATTAAATAAATTTGGTCAAAGAATCAGGAATTCAAGCTAAGCAAATGAAGTTAGTAACACCGAATGGGATAAAAACCTTTCGGCCAGAGCAGACTGAAACGAAAGTGGACATTTTTGAGTTATCGATTTCACTAAATTAGCATTTTATACATTACTTAAAGTATAGCAAAGTGCTCATTAGTGACATTTATTAGCGACTGATGATTAATTTCAATCCTAATCCTCCCATCACTGACCCAGACAAATAATCAATAAAATTTTTAAATTTTAAGTACGCTTGACGAGGGCGTGAAGCAGATAAAACTAAAGCAACAATAAGATACCATCCTGCATTACTCAAAAATGTGCAGATTGGAACCGCAATATAGAAATACATAGGTATGTTTTGCGGAAGCAGTGTTGTAAATACGCTGGCAAATACGATGGCTGTTTTTGGGTTGCTGAGTTGGGTTCCTAAACCTAATAAGTACGAACGAAATAAGGGAATGTCTTGGCATCGAGTAGCATCTATGGTCTGTAACGGAATTCGAGCTGATCTCACAATTCCAAATGCCAAAAACAAGAGGTAGCATCCGCCTGCAATTTTAAATATTAAATAGCTTACCGGAATCAGGCTAAAAATCGTTTGTAATCCGAGTAAGGCGGCAACCGATAGAACTAAAGCTCCCGTCCCCATACCTAACGCGGTAAAAATTCCATGCCGTCTTGAAAGTGAAATTGCTCGTCTGGCAACAAAGATAAAGCTGGGACCCGGACTCATAGCGCCGAGAGTAAGCGCTCCAGTGATTGCCAATATTGGCATGTATGTTTGCAAATCAATGCCCATGTGTTTCCTCACTAACTATCTATAAAAAGCCAGCTCAATGAGCAGATGATAAAATAAAAAGCGACCAGAAAGTTAACTTTATGCTTGATAGGCTTTCGCTAGTTTGTCCAAAAATTCGTGTAGCTTTTGGTTCATCTCAGCATAGTCATGATTTATTAGTACTTCAGGCTCATCAACGAAACGATAGTTTGCTGCCCCACTAAGATCATCATTTTCGATGAGCAACGCTACAACTTCTTTAGTCAATTCCATATGACACTGAAAACCAAACACTAAATCGCTATAAGCAACGATTTGACGAGGACAGCCTTCACTGTATGCAATTATTTTTGAGTCTGGTGTCAGTCCCGGCATGTCGTTGTGCCAATGGCCCACTTCCAGCACTGTGCCAAAATGGTCAAACAATGGATGGGTAATGCCGTCTTTGGTTAGCGTGATAGGGAATTTACCAATTTCACGTTCAGGGCTATGCTCATAGTGAGCACCTAACGCTTCACCAATGAGTTGAGCTCCCAAACAAATACCAAGTACGACTTTTCCTGCATTAATCGCTTTTGTTATTACCGCCTGTTCACCTTTGGCATCGAAATGAGCACATTGCTCGATAGTGGTTACAGGATCTTGTGGGCCACCCATGACAATCAGAAAATCGATATCATCTACTTTTATCGGAAGAGAGTCACCGTCATAAACTCGAGTATAAGTCGTGGTGTAACCGCGAGCTTTAGCCCAGAACTCGTAAGCTCCCGGAACTTCAAAATTTTCATGAATGATAAAGTGAACACGCATCTTTTGGCCTTTTACCTTTTGTCTCTTCTAACGATTGGCCTACGATGTTATACCAAATCCGAGTGGCGTAATTTATAATAACTGACAATTAATATAGATAAGCCGCCAATCATGCAAGCTAACGACTTAATCAGAGATTTTCCGGATAAACAATTTATAACTAAATCAACCAGCATGATCTCTGGATATATTGATGATTTTCATTCACATCCATGGCATCAAATAATCTTTCCACGTCAAGGGTTGTTACAATCAGATATTAGCGATAAAAGTGTAATAGTCCCTCACAATGGTATGCTCTTTATCCCCGCTAATACCATTCATAAATCTGTTGCGATTACAGACACACAGTTTTTAGCGATTTACCTCAACCCTAACAAACGAGTTCAGTATGGAAGTGAGCCTAAATCCTGTCAGGTAAACGCCTTCCTCAAAGAATTGATACAGCTTTTATTTCAGAACGATACGCTCTCACAGTCGGAATCCAATGTGACACATCTGTTAACGGTCTTACGAGATCAAATCGAGGCAGCGAAAAGTTATGAAATACCACTTCTCATCCCTACGGACAAACGCCTTTTATCTATTTTTCTACAGCTTAAACAGAAACCTGACTTACCGTTTACGTTAAAAGAATGGGCAAAAAAAGTCGGAGCATCTGAGCGCACATTATCCAGATTATGTGCGAAAGAGTTCTCTCAATCATTTGCTCTTTGGCGACAAAATATAAGGCTGGTTTTATCTCTGCCATTATTAAGCTCGAAAATGAGCATACAGGAAATTGCTATGGAGTTGGGGTACGCATCTGATTCATCCTATGTACAGGCTTTTAAAAAGCTGTTCAATCAAACCCCAAGAAAACACCGCACAGTAAACCTTTAAACGAGTACAGACTATTCAATATAATGGATTACACCACTTTTGGGATTATTTTTAATAAGGGAAACAAACGCGCATAAGCATGTAATCATGCTTGGACTCTAAATGATAATGGGGCAATTTCGTTCTAGATATGCAAGGTTAACCTGACACGTTGATGGACAGAAGCGTCTTAGAACTGATTCTCAATAGCGTTTCTGTCAGATTAGGAAAAGTATGTTGATGGCATAGTCTCTTGTTATGTGAATGCTTTCTCATGACTAACGTGGTGCCTATTTACAGGTAAATAACCACAGGCTTCGTAAAATTGATTCGCTTGTAGAGTATCGGTAAATAAAGTGACTTTTGTGAAATACTGAGACGCATGTTTCTCAAGAAATTCGAGCAATTCGCGTCCAACACCCAAACGACGACTGCACTTACTTACATAGAATCGACGCAACCGCGCGCAGTCATCTTGGCGATTAATACCACCGATAGCTACCAATTTACCATCGACCCTAACAGTCACAAGGGTTTCACCGTTCTTATTGAACTTATTTACTCCGCTTGCAAAATCATTTTGAAGTCGTGCTAAAAAGCGAAAACCTTCCAATTGGCTTTCAGTTATCAGAGTTTCAATATCACTTGGTAATCGTTCTACTTTCTCGATCTTCATAAATTCACATAACGACTAGCACAGCAGCACCTAGCCATTGCACTAGCGAATATTTGACTCTAAACAGCACCCGCCCAACTAAACTGTGTCTGCTGCTGCGCCTTGTTAAAAAAAGCTTTTACTGTAACCACATACCTTACAGCAACCTTTGGGTTTAAGACAGTCATGAGCGACCAACAAGTGCTGCACTCCACGGTGTAACCACAACAAAACCTTCAACATCATTAGACTTGTTTGTGGGTGATAAACCCCGCCGTCCACGAAAGTAACGAACAGCTAATTGCCACTTGATGATGCAAAGTTGGCGAATCTGTTGAATGGCGATATTAGCCTTGCGCTTAATTCAAACGGCTTGCACCAAAGAAAGCAGAAACCAGCAACAAAACGGATGCCAAAGCTGACTCGAATATCTCAGCGATTACGGAACCAAACCTATTTAATTAGCTTTGCCCTTTTTCAGCTTTTTAACAGTATCTTTTCAGCAGACATTGTCTTTATAATATTTTCAGAAAATACAGACGCCATACCTGCAACATACTGTTCTATATGTCTTATTCTTCCTTCCACTCATAAATTGCAGAACATGTCTGTATAATCAAAAGTGCTCAACTAGACTCATAATCTACCATTAAGAAAAGTAGGTCAAGAACTGACTTAAGAAAGAGGTCAAGAAGCTCGTGCTAAACGATTTTGGGGCAAAAACGTTTTAGACAGAGCAAACTGAAACGAAAGTGGACAAAACTGAATCAGTAACTTTGCCAATATATTGGAATGATGCACAAGGAACTTCACAGCTACAATAAATCAACTTAAACGATAAGACTAAGTCATAATCGATAAATCGAACCCATTTTTTCAGCCTCTGCTAACAAAGCATCAATCACTACCCGTTGTCTCGGCTTTAAATATCGTGAACGCGGCCATACAGCATGTATTGGCATTTCAGCACCTGCGTATTCATTAAGTACCGTCACTAATGCACCTGTCGCAAGGTGCTCACTAATCAACCAAGTGGGTAACTGAGCTATTCCTACTCCGTTTAAGACAGCAGATAGCATTGCGTCACCATCGCTAAAACAATACCGCCCATGAACCACCTGTGAAAAACTTTCACCATTAGTATGCCTAAACAACCATGCAGGTTGAGAGCTTCTCTGCCCGCCGACAATACAGTCATGTTCTGTCAGTTCAGTCACTAGCTTAGGAGTCCCCTTCTTTTTAAGGTATTCGGGGCTGGCACACACAACCAATCGTTGGCCCCCTAATCGTCTTGCAATTAAATCCGCATCATCTTCTAATGTACCTATGCGTACCACAAGGTCAACGCCTTCATCAATCAGATTGATACGCCTTTCACTAAATGCAATCGACAAATCGAGATTCGGGTATTTCTTAGTTAACTCCAGCAAAACTGGCATGATGTGTCTTCTTCCGAATGCTGCTGGAAGATGAACATTTAAGATTCCAGAAACCTGAACACTTCCTGCGACAACACCTTGCTCCAAGCTGTCGATTTCATCCAGTATACCAATCCAACCTTCAAAATAACGTTGGCCTTCTGGTGTTGGTGTTAAGCTGCGTGTCGTTCGATGCAGTAATTTCGTACCTAACTTTTTTTCTAACCGGGTAACACTTTTACCAACTGCAGAACCAGTAAGCCCTAAACGTTCACCAGCAGCAGTAAATGAACCCGTTCGTAGCGTTTCAACGTATTCAATAACACCAGAAAATTGAGTCTCTACAACCTTCATTATGGAACCATGGGATGCAATAAATGGAATTAGAACTGTATTATCATTTTAAAACAAGTCAATACAATATCTCCTATTAGATGAAACAACCTGACCTAGCTCACTCACTGGAGATCCACCATGTCCGATAACAATAAACGTATTAACGCCCTACTTGACCGCGAAGATATTCGAGCATTAAGACTACGTTACAGCCAGCTACTTGATAGTGGCAAAGCTGAAAAAATGGGAGAAGTCTTTACAGAAAATGCCGAAGTTAAAGTTACCGTCGGTTCAATGAAGGGTTTAACTGAAATCAAACAAAGTCTAAAAGAGGCTTACCACGCATTCGATACACAAAACCGAGCACATTTTCCTTTTGTACACGCGGTAACCAATCACGATATTACTTTAATCGACGAAAACAATGCATCTGGCAGCTGTTACCTACTGGATTTTGTTACTGATCGAGACCAATCTCAACATCCGTTTTTGCTTCTAGGACATTACGTAGATCAGTATGTTCGTGTAAATGGAGAATGGAGAATTTCGCATAGTGAATTAGATGTTTTATGGCCGGAAGAGTCTCATTAATACCCCAAATAAGAGTTCAGAAACGATGAATAAAAACATACTTTAACTACCAACCAGCTTTCAACGTGTGATTTCCGGCGATAAGCTAACTGTTGGATTATTAACGCTGTTGGAAGCTTATCCAAGCACACCGTTCCCAACGGTAAATCAATAACATAATCACTATAAAAACGGGTTAAATTGCTCTGTGCAGTATAACTTTGTTAACGACTAGTTTGAGATAACTTTTTAATAAGGGTAACTACGTATTCTTTGAGCTAGTTTTTTATAACGCTACAACTAACTTGTTCCCTCTATATTAGGAATACATCGGTCTCTACATAAGAATGCCGAGCAATATGCAACTCCCCCATCATCATATACTTCGTCATCTGAGCAATTTTGTACAAAACACGAAGTGATTTTTTGTATAAACTAAACAGTTGTCGTAGACAAGAGTGGATTATGGATAAGCAACACACCCTAAAATCGAAGGAAAGTGCAAAGTTTCACGTGGCAGATGAACTTGGTGGAATTGAGCTACTTGATGCTAAATATGAGACCCAGACTTTTTCCCGTCATAGCCATGAAGGATACACTATCGGGGTCATTGAGCGCGGCGCACAGAGTTTCTACCGTACGGGAGCAAATCACACAGCTCCGCAAGACTCTATAATTCTGGTCAATGCTGACGAAATGCATACCGGTCACTCAGCCGTGGAAGGAGGCTGGGCTTATAAAGCAATGTACCCTCTAGCAGAGCAGTTTCAGGCTATTACCCAAGAGCTTTGCAATAGCAGTTACGGGGCTCCTTACTTTCCCGATGCAGTAGTGAAAGACCCAGAACTTGCCAGTCAATTTCGTCTGGTGTTTTCTACTCTAGAAGAATCTGACAACCGCCTGCTACGAGAAACTCTGGTGTACGCGAGTTTAGTCAAGCTAATGGCACGTCATGGTAAGACCCCGCCTAAACCTGTTGAAATGTCCAAAGCTCAGAAACAATTAACTCTGGTAAAAGAATTTCTTGATGACTTTCCACAAGCCGATGTCTCATTGGAAGAACTGGCTAAATTGGCTGGTATCAGTGCATTTCATCTGGTTCGGGCATTTCAGAAACAATTTGGATTTCCCCCTCACGCATACCAAATTCAGGCTCGGCTACGCTATGCCCGCAGGCTACTCAAAGCCGGACATTCGATTTTAGATACTGCGCAGGAATGTGGCTTTCACGATCAAAGTCATCTCCACCGCCACTTTAAAAAAGCGATGGGAATTACCCCCAAGCAGTATATTCAACATTAATCCGCTACCGTCATTTTTAAGCAGCAACTTTGTACAAGTATTTTCCTCGTTACTGTGATGTCATGATTTACGCTAATTTCAGCTAAAAACCATAAATATTACGTGTTTCATATAACGTCAACAATCCAAAGCAGGATGACTTCATGAGTAGTACCGTTTTGTCGCAGCATTCTTACACTAAATCAAAATCTCGTTCCTTCTGGCAAGGTGTCATTGCCATGCTGCCGTTAAGCGTGGCTGTTTTACCTTGGGGGTTACTTGCAGGCTCATTCGCTATTGATGCCGGGTTGAATCCGTTTGAAAGCCAGGCACTATCTGCTATTTTATTTGCTGGTTCAGCGCAACTTGTCGCAACGGGTATGATCAAAACAGGTGCGGGTTTAATAACTATGTTGCTTACAACACTGTTTATTACCTCACGTCATTTTCTCTACAGTGTGTCGATGCGTAGTAAAATTAGCCCACTACCAACTCGTTGGAGACTCATACTCGGCTTTTTGTTAACCGATGAATTGTTTGCAGTGTGCGGCCAACAGAAAGAACAGCAGTTCAACCAATGGTACGCGCTCGGGGCGGGATTAAGTTTCTATCTGGTTTGGAACTTGGCGACACTCGCGGGCATTTTGGCTGGTAAGCGAATTCCCTCTTTGAACGAGTTAGGGCTGGAATTTGCTGTCGCAGCGACATTTATTGCGATTGTAGTGCCGAACATCAAAAGTTTGCCCATGATTGTTTCTGTCTTAGTAGCAATATTACTTTCCGTTAGCTTAACAGTGATCAATTTAGATGGCGGCCTTATGATCGCTAGTATTGGAGCGATGCTTGCGGGTTATGCTACCGAGCAATTGCAAGGAACTCAGTCATGATTATGTTATCTATATTCGCCATGACAGCGTTAGTTTTCATTAGCCGCTATTTATTTCTAGAACCTAAGTTGCCACTGCGTCTAAGCGCAAACGTACAACGTTTCCTAAGTTATTCTAGCCCAGCAGTGCTTACTGCAATCTGGGCACCCATTGTATTTACCCATGAAAAATCGTTGTGGCTCGATAGCTTTAACCCTTACATTTGGGCATCCTTACTCGCAGGAATTTTGGCCTGGAAAACTAAAAATGTATTACTTACAACAGTAGTTAGTATGGCGGTGTTTTTAATGCTAAATCTGGTGTTATTTAGAACTTAACAGCATGCGTCTGCATAATTTTAGATGTGATTTATGCAGAATATATGTATGAGCTAGTTCTTTTGACCATTTGAGCTTTCGTGTATTTATAGCGTTTTTCCCCACAGATTCAATCCACGTTGGTACGTTGGCTCTGTACCAGTTGATGTATATTGATGTGTCTGGTTTATTTCGACTAGTTAAAATGTTTGTCACTTCAATAAGAATCCATGTCTTGGCTATAACCAAGTGTTTCTCTAGTAATTGAGAGGGAAATTTAGAGTTAAAGCTAGCATACTTCTCGGCAATTGACTGATAGTCATGAGAATCCCCCCAGACCTCGAACTAATGGAGCTCAGTCAATAGCAGCTCCCATCCTCGATAAATCTTGTGATTTCATTACTCCCGCCCGGCAGAATACAATATGGTGTATATCCTCGTTAGATTCTACGGTATGTTCAGGTGAAAAAGACTTACTGCAACCAAGCCAATAAAGCGCTAATTAGCAATAACATGATGCCAGCAATACCTAATGAAAACGCAAAACTAATTCGGTTGTGTCGGTCTTTTGCATCGCTCTCACTGCTGACCAGTTCACGATGAGTGATTAGTAACGTTACATCTTGATTACCTGCGCTGCTGCCGTCATAAGCTAAGTACGCAATACCGATAGCAAAAACACCACAGAAAGCAACGTAATCAATTAGAGTAATTGATGCTAGATAAGGCACTAACCATCGTCCCAGAGATCCGATTAGAACAACCGCGATGAACGCATATAAAATTCCTAATATGAATGATTTCAAGATACTTCCTTTTATCTAATCGTGTCATCATCGTAATGCAGCCCTTTATTTTGCGCAACATCCTGTTTCTTAGTACTTTTCCATCAGTTAGTTGATTACACACAAGCTCGCTAATGCATTTAATTAGCGAATATCTTTCATGTCCACAAAATCCATATCGTCGAAGGTTTGGTTTTCTCCCAGCATTCCCCACACAAAGCTGTAATTTTGTGTGCCGCAGCCAGAGTGAATAGACCAACTTGGTGAGAGTACAAACTGTTTGTCGCGCACAATAATATGGCGAGTTTCTTGAGGTTCTCCCATAAAATGGAACACCACTTGATTGGGGGCAACATTGAAGTAAAGGTAGGCCTCCATACGCCTTTCATGCGTATGGGCTGGCATGGTATTCCACACGCTGCCAGGTTTGAGATGAGTCACGCCCAGGCAAAGTTGGCACGTTGGCAGCACATCAGGGTGAAGATATTGAGTGATCGTCCGAGCGTTGGCATTTTCTGTTGTACCAAGCTCAACATAACGGGCCTGTTCACGGGTAATAATTCTGGATGGATAACAATGGTGAGCAGGTGCGCTTAAACAATATAGGAGCGCAGGGTCTGACTGTTCTAATGACGAAAACTCAACATCCTGTTCTCCCATGCTCAGATACAGCGCATCTAAATAGTTCAAACTGTATTCTTGAACTGCTGTTTTCACTTTGGCTGGACCACCAAGGTTCACTAATCCCAGTTCACGACGCTGAAGAAAATACTCCACACCAAACGCTTTGGTATCGACAAAATCATTAAGTTTGAGTGTCATACTATTCGGCACCACTCCCATGGCCACAATTCGGTCAATGTGGCTATAAACCAAAGTAATGTCATCACGTTGAAATAAGTCTTCGGTAAGAAATTCTGACCGTAGGCGATCGGTATCGTATGTTTTAGCATCCAATGGATTGCTGTTGTAATTGGTATGCATGAGCTTCTCCTTATATTGGAGCCAGACTAGCACTCATACAAATTTGAGCAATATCATTTGGATACGCAAAAACAAATTTGTGACAAATAGAATCATTTTTATTGAAACGTCGTTTATATTTTTGATCGAGCGTAATATGACAGCGGAAACTATTCGTCTAACTCTATAGTGACAACCATAGATTGACCGGACGTGAACCGCTTTAGACCAGCATCGATTTTACCTAGGTGAATCAGGCCATTTGCATGACCGAAATCGCGGTAGAAAATCACCATATTACCCCAAGGCGCATAATAAGCGATATCGCCAGCTCGCGCTGAAGTGCCTGACGGCGCGCCTTCTCGAGTCAATTTTTCTGGAAGATAGGCGATTTTTTCGGTACTCGCGTAATCTTCTAGCTCAAATGACAACGGTAATTGACGCACAAAATCCCGAGTGGTCGGCGTGTCATTGAGTGTTGCATGGATTGTTTGATCGTCAAAAACAAAACGAATTTTCATCGGTGAACTCCCTAAATTAGAATGGCTATCTGCTAGTGCGCTTTGAGCTGTACCAGTGATAGAAAAAGCAAACAGCAACGAACACAATAAGCCTGATGCTCGGCGGTAACACTTCGTCAACTTGGATGGCGTATACCGTCTTGGTACATCATATTGGGGCTGTTTCTTGGTATTGTTCATGAATAACTCCTACCCTCATCAGCAAGACGTTAGCAGGCTTTAATCCCTGCTTTGAAACGATGTAACCCATCCATGAGTAAAGCTCGTGGACACGCCATATTCAGACGTAAAAACCCTTCCCCATCCGCGCCAAACACAGAACCTGGGCTAAGAATCAGATGTGCTTCGTGTTCGAGTTTGTCAACCAATTTGTTAGAACTCATGCCTAATGAACGGCAATCAATCCATGCTAGGTAAGTCGCTTCTTGCTTGGTGAGCGTGACTTGAGGGATCTCTTTTGCAATGAACGCTTGAGTGATTTGGTAATTACCGTACAGATACGTAAGCAGCTCATCGAACCACTTTTCGCTATCTCGATAAGCAGCAATCAATGCTTCGATACCAAACGGGTTCACATCGCACACTTCATGAATATTTAATGTTTTATTAACACGCACACGCAATTCAGGATTCGGCACAATAATGTTGGCGATTTGCAGACCGGCAATGTTGAAAGACTTACTTGGCGCATGGCACGTCACACTGTTCGCCGCAAATTCAGGGCCTAACGCCGCAAAAGGCTGATGATGGTGTTCTGGGAACACCAAGTCACAGTGAATTTCATCACTGATCACTTTTACGCCATGGGAAAAACAAATAGCACCAATTTTACGCAATTCGGCTTCAGTCCAAGCTCGTCCCACAGGGTTATGCGGATTACAGAGTATCAATACGGTATTGTTTGGGTCTTGAGCTTTTTGCTCAAGATCCTCAAAGTCAACTTCATAATAACCATCGCGGTTAATTAACGTATTTTCAACGACTTGACAGCCCATATTACGAATGGAGCTAAAGAAGCAGTTGTAAACCGGAGTCTGCACGATCACACCATTACCTGATAAGGTTAATGCTTTAATTGCCGCAGAGACAGCCGGAACCACTCCGGAGGTATAGAGCACCCAATCACGTTCAATCGCAAAGTCATACCGACGCTCAAACCAACCCATTAACGCTTGGTAATACAAACTAGGCACCTTGGTGTAACCAAAAATACCATGCTGAACACGATGTGTTAGTGCATCAATAATGGCCGGAGCTGTTGGAAAGTCCATGTCAGCCACCCACATAGGTAGACTGTCTTTATCCAGTGAACGATCCCATTTGTAACAGCCACTGCCTCGGCGAGAAGTAATTTGGTCAAAATCGTATTGCGCCATGACGTTGTCCCTTATTTATTCTTCAGTTTCGATGGTACATTCACTTGGAGTAATACGATGTTCATCGAGAATAATTTCACCAACTGATTTCGCCCTAATATATCCACTCTTAGGATTTTTGATGCTCACCACGTGAGATTTGATATCTGCTTCAACTGATGAGTATTCAAAACCCAGCTCGGCGTCATCCGACATAACGCAGTTTTCTAACACTAAGTTTTCACAGTAACAAAATGGCTGTTCACCACGAATAGTGCAGTTTACTAAACGAAGGTTTTTTGAATGCCAGCCTAGGTATTCACCATCAAGAACACTGTCATACACAGTCACATTCTCTGATTCCCAGAACGCATCTTTCGATTCAAGGTGAGAATTATGAATCACCACATTTTTTGCTTCTTGGAATGAATAGTTTCCTTGCATGTGCATATCATTAATCTCGATATGTTCGCCATGCATAAACACATAATCAGCGCCTCTCAGTTGTACAGTGTCTAGAGTTATGTTGTCACACCACCAAAAGGTTTCTCCAGCAGAGGAAAAGACCGTGTTTTCAACAGAAACATGCGAGACTTTACGGAACATTTTGGGCGCATCGACTTTGCATTGACGCATCACGACATTTTGGGTATACCAAATCGCTGCGCGGCCATAAACGGTGAATACGCTGTCCTCTAACAAGATGTTATCACTATGCCAAAATGGGTATTTGCATAGAAATTCGCAGGCTCTAGCTACAACATGTTTTGAGTGTTTTAGGGCTGATTCGCCCGGATAAAAACGCACTTTTTCCAGCGTCATGTTTTCACAGGCAAATAACGGACGTTCACCTTCATAGAAGGTATTTTCGATGAGTTGGGTTTCCAATGTCATATCAGTCATTTGGATATTACCTCTTGAATTGTATGCTCCATAAACAACTAAAGCACTGAACAGGTTCAATGCCTTAGTGATTAATAGGTCGTTATTTTTTCAGTCAGAACCAAAGAAAGGCGGCATGTTTCCCTTCACATTGAGGGCACCGAGAGATGATCATGCACCGTACCAATCAAAGTGGTTATTTACGATCAGTGAGGACTTGGTCGAATACCTTAGCCGCTTCATTTGCTGTTTCTGCACTCACGGTTTTACGTAGGACTTCGATAAAGTCACGAATTTGTGCTTCGGTGATGCCGTTATGCATGCTAATTGCGTAGTGAGCCCCGAGTTGGCTGCCAGCCCCTTTAAGGTTGGCGAGAGCTGCAATGGTCGCTAATTCACGATCTTGCCAAGTCAGCACGTCACGTTCAAAAATATCGCCAAAGAGGTGCGCTTTTAGATATTCATCAACGGCAGGCGCGAAATCAAATAGCGGACCTTTGACTTCTTGGCCAATCAATTTGGTTTGGTTTGCCGTCCCATTTCTAAGGCTGTTGTAATCAGCTGGCAATGGTGACGCTTCTTTACCTACCTCGTCTTTAATGCCTTTTTCTTGCCGTTCATTAACGACACTCATGAATGCGCCAAGCGCATTCAAGCTACGAGGGAACCCCGTGTAAGCATACATTTGCACCAGGATTTCTTTAATTTCGTTGACGGTTAAACCTGTATCTAAACCTTGGTTCAAACTGATTTTCAGGTTTTCGATATCGCCACTAGCAGTCTGTGCAGCAATGGGAATAATGGCAATTTGTCTTCTATCCAAAGATGATTCTGACATTGCATAAGTCTCCGTTAATCCGATAAGCATGAGTAAAACAACTGAGAATGTCCTTACAAATATGAGCGACTTCATTGGAGTCTCCATTGAAAGTAGTTTTAGCTACAAAGAACGAGCACAACGTTTTAACCATGCTGCGTTTACTTTGATGTCGTTGGACTGAAGATATTTTATCCATGTATCCGATTTAAGCCTTAGCCTAATCGATTCCATTTATTGCCTAAAAATACAAACCATTGTTATCACGGGAAATAAATTGAGTTCAGTGTTGTCATCAAAACGCGTTATAGGCTTAAATGACTTATCACTCATGTTAGGGAAAATGTGACAAGATAGATAAGGAGGGAGAAAAGAAAGGATTCTGATAAAGAATCCTTGCTAATTATTAAGAAGTGTCTTTTGGAGAGATAGATTTTTATAACAAATAAGTTACCAATATCAATCGATATTTCAGGTTAAATTTTAGTTAATTACCTAAACTGCAGAATAAATAATTTAATAATTAATTTCTATTAATGAATCGTTCAGCATTTGCAAATAATTTATCGCATAGCTTTTTCTGATTTATGTATTCTGGTGAACCTTCAACCATAGATTCTAGAATTTCTTTTTCTTCTTGATATTGCTTTACCATAACAGCGAATCGCTCTTCGAAGTTATTCTTCTGTGTTTTTTTTATCGATTTTCTTACTGGTCTTCTCATATTGTTCCTACCTTATAGATCCCAAAGTTTTTTTTCTTCTCGTTCTAACAAAATTTTTTCAATTTTTTTTCTTGTATGATGAATACTATTAGAACTTTCGTTCGCGCTAGGGCTCTTGGCTTTGTCTGTTTTAGGCTTAGAGCACGTTGACGTTTTTTTCAAAGCTCAGTCTCCTTCTAATATTTTTCGATAAAAACCCTTTAAAACCTTTCTATATAATCT
Source organism: Vibrio eleionomae (assembly GCF_009874545.1). Taxonomy (NCBI): domain Bacteria; kingdom Pseudomonadati; phylum Pseudomonadota; class Gammaproteobacteria; order Vibrionales; family Vibrionaceae; genus Vibrio; species Vibrio eleionomae. The sequence continues at coordinate 39,843 of NZ_WEKT01000009.1, forward strand.
TAAACTTCACCCTATTTTTGGAAAAATAAGAATAAATGATGCTTAAAGGGACCATTATTTAGACTATGGAAATCTGATATTTCCGTACATCAATATTTTATGGATGCATACCCAAATAACCTCCTCTAAAAAATTAGAAGAGAGACTTTGCAAATTATGAGACTAAAGTAACATTGCTAGCTTGTGGGCCTTTGTTACCTTGTTCAATATCAAAAGAAACCTTTTGACCTTCAGCTAGAGTTTTGAAGCCTTCGCTAACAATTGATCGGAAGTGAACAAATAGGTCTGCACCGCCGTTTTCAGGAGTGATAAATCCAAAACCTTTCGTTTCGTTAAACCATTTTACTAAACCAGTTGTTTTATTTGACATATATATCTCGATACATTGAATGAGTTAAAAAGGAAGCTACTAAATAAGGTATGAAGAAAAAGGTATCGCAGGATAGATATGACGAATTTAATCGAAAAACTGAGAAGATCTTGAACTAAATGTATTATCAATAGCTCACCAGAAGAGCTAACGACACTATACACGATATACATATAATAGATATGTATTTCTCTATTATATTTTATTTTCTTTAAAATCAATAAGTTAAGCTTAAACCATAAAGGTTTAGTGCTTTTTAAAGCATGATATATCCAAATAATTATTGAAAAACAGGGAGTTAATATCATTTCGATAGGAACCATTTCATCACGCCAGGGTATTTATGCAACTTGTATGGCAACATTTTTCTAAAAATACGCTTTAGATCATCTCTGTTGATAATCGTTATCTCCATTATGTATTAACATTATTAATAACTATTATCATTACTAATTTGTTTATGTGCATTAGGAGATTATCGATGAAAAAAATGCTGACTCTTTCAGCTATCTGCGTGGGTCTTTTCAGCACTTCTGCCATGGCTACCAATGAGGTTAACGTATATTCATATCGACAACCTTTTCTCGTTAAACCCATGTTTGAAGAATTCACTAAGGAAACAGGCATAAAGGTCAATGTGAAGTTTGCGAAAAAAGGATTGACCGAAAAGTTAGTACAAGAAGGTCAATACAGCCCTGCCGATGTAGTCATCGCCACAGACATTAGTCTCTTAACTGAGTTAGTTGATAAACAGGTCGTACAACCATTAGATAGCCCCATTATTGATGCCAATGTTCCCACGCAATACCGAGATAGTAAAGGTCAATGGTTTGCGCTTACACTGCGTGCTCGTAATGTATATTCCTCTCGCGCTCGCATAGGAAAACTGAGTCACGATTTCACTTATGCCGATCTCGCTAACCCGAAGTTCAAAGGCAAAATTTGTACTCGATCAGGCAAGCATCCCTACAATGTGTCACTGATTTCATCCATGATTGCTCATCAAGGTGAAGCAGCAACAAAAACCTGGCTACAAGGCGTAAAAGCGAACCTAGCCCGTAAGCCGCAAGGCAATGACCGTTCACAGGTAAAGGCGATAAAAGAAGGCTTGTGCGATCTCTCTTTAGGTAACAGTTATTATCTAGGCAACATGCTCAATGATGCGAAACAAAAAGCATGGGCAGAGTCTGTTTATATCAATTTCCCTAATCAAACGACAACAGGCACTCACGTTAATGTCAGTGGTATGGCGATGGCTAGATATGCACCGAATCACGACAATGCCAAAAAGCTGATGGAGTTTCTAACCGGTGATAAGGCACAAAAAATGTACGCAGAAGTGAACTATGAATATCCGGTGAAACCGGGTGTTGAACGCTCTAAGCTGGTGAAATCTTGGGGCGATTTTAAGCCTGATACCCTCAGTTTGGAACAGATCGCGAAATATAACAGTACAGCGGTAAAATTGCTCGATGAAGTGAAATTCGATCTTTAAGTATTTGCTATACAAGTAAATATTTACTAAAGAACGACTTTTAAGGTGTTTAGATCTATAAGAGAGCCACCAGCATGATGGATAAACCTAACTTCTGGCTATGTGGTAGTGGAGCATTTGCCCTGCTATTGGTTCTGCCTATTTTGTCGCTGTTCTACCTTTCGATACAGGGCTCTGGTGATTTATTCTCTCATCTTTTTGCAACGGTGTTACCCACTTATACTTTAAATACCTTATTGCTCGTTGCTGGCGTCATGCTGCTCTCGTTATTATTTGGGCTACCATCAGCGTGGTTAATGGCAATGTGCCGCGTGCCCGGAGAAAAATATTTACAGTGGGCACTTGTGCTTCCTTTAGCCATGCCTGGCTATATCGTCGGCTATATCTATACCGATTGGTTTGATTACGCGGGGCCTATTCAGCAATGGCTTAGAGACCTCACCAGTTGGGGAGCATCAGACTACTGGTTTCCAGATATTCGTACCTTGCCCGGCGCTATTTTTGTATTAGCGTTAGTGCTTTACCCTTATGTATACTTAATGTCTCGCTCAGCGTTTATGGAACAAAACGTGAGCTTACTGCAATCCGCAAGGCTACTGGGTTGTTCCCCACTCGAAAGCTTTCGCCGCGTATCTTTACCTTTAATTCGTCCAGCGGTGGCAGTTGGCCTTTCTCTTGTTGCCATGGAAACGTTAGGTGATTTTGGTACGGTGAGCTATTTTGCTGTCAGCACCCTAACTACCGCCGTATATGATACGTGGCTTGGCTATTCAAACTTAGGTGCCGCGGCTAAAATATCCGCCATTATGCTGTTGGTCGTCGTACTTCTATTGAGTGGCGAACGCTACAGCCGTAGAAAACAGAAACTGTTTCAAACCAGCTATACCAGCCATGAAGATGTGCGCTATGAGTTACATGGCTGGAAAAAAGCCCTTTCAGTTGTATGGTGTTGGGGGTTAGTTGCTATCGCATTTATTCTACCGCTGGTACAACTGCTTAGTTATTCCTACGATTATTTTATTCAAAGCTGGACGCCAGAATTTAAAATATACGCTTTTAACAGTTTAAAAATTTCAATATTGGCCGCCTTAATTGCAACCGCTATCGCTATTGTTGTTAACTTCACTCATCGTTTACAAGGCGCTCACCAGAGCCTATTTTTTATGCGCGCCGCCTCGTTAGGTTATGCCGTGCCCGGCACAGTGCTAGCCATTGGTGTATTAGCCCCTGTTCTCAAAGTCGATTATTGGATTAATGACATGGCAAAGTTTATGGCATGGGATCAACCTGGGTTGGTGCTATCGGGGTCGATGTTTGCCATTATCTTCGCCATGGTGGTGCGTTTTTCAGCCGTGGCCATTGGTAGTGTTGAGAGTAGTTTAGGTAAGGTTTCTCCATCAATGGACATGGCCAGTCGCACAATGGGATGTAACGAAACACAAATGCTACGACGTGTTCATTTACCGATGATAAGGCGTGGCATTTTGGTTGCTATATTATTGGTTTTCATTGAATCGATGAAGGAGTTGAATGCGGCATTACTGCTGCGCCCATTTAATTTCGAATCATTAGCTACCTATGTGTATAACTTTGCTTCCGATGAACAATTAGAGCTTGCCGCTCTCCCGGCCGTGCTGTTAGTTCTGGTTGGTTTAATTCCGCTCATCATTGTTAACCGTTCACTGGAGAGGGCTCACTGATGACACATACTCTTTCTATTGCAAATTTAACGTGTCAGTACGAACAACAAACTGTACTTGAATCTCTGTCTTTATCGGTTAATCAAGGGGAAATTATTTGTTTGCTGGGTTCCAGTGGATGTGGCAAAACAACATTACTCAAAGCCATTGCCGGATTATTACCAGTGAAAACCGGGGCCATCTATCTCAATAATCGCACTCTGGATGATGGGAGTCGTCAAGTGCCTCCCGAACAGCGCAATATTGGTATGATTTTCCAAGATTATGCACTTTTCCCTCACCTTACCGTAGGTGAGAATATTGCCTTTGGCCTTAGAAAAGTCACTACTCAAGAAAAACGCGAACGCGTCAATAACATGCTTTCTTTAGTTCGATTGAACGGTTTTGCCGATCGTTATCCTCATCAACTCTCTGGAGGGCAACAACAGCGAGTGGCTATCGCTCGATCACTGATCTATCAACCTGATTTGTTATTACTTGATGAGCCTTTTTCAAATATTGATACTCAAGTGCGCCACGACTTAATCAAAGAGATTCGTGATATTTTTAAACGCCAAGGCGTCACAGCGATTTTTGTCACTCATAGCCGTGAAGAGGCCTTTGCTTTTGCCGATAAAATGGCCGTCATGAATCAAGGTAAGATTGAACAATTCGGCACAGCCAGCGAGTTGTATCATCACCCATCAAGCAAATTTGTGGCCGATTTTCTCGGCGGCGGCAGCTACCTTCCCGCCACAAAATCTCGAGATAACGACTACTTAACCTCTCTGGGAATCATTCAGGCCGATTCTCCTTCTGAGCTAACCATTGAACAGCAATGTATCTTACTCATGAGACCTTACAACATAATTTTACAATCCGACAGCCATGCTGAAACTCAAGTAGAAGAGCAACAATTTAGAGGCGACCAATGTCACTACGTGGTCCATGTTAAAGGGAACAAACTGATCGCCACTTCGCTAGAACCTTTATCCATTGGCGATCACGTATCCGTCAATATCTGCTCTAAAGGCGTGTATGCCTTCCCGAGTTGATATCACAGAGTATCGTATCGGTTGTGCCCTTATGATCTCACCCGTGGCTTGCTTTTAAAGTGAATAGAAAAGTCATTTTCTATAAAACATCCAATTCATGGCTATACCACATTTGCGATTTTGATAAATCGATGAACCGCTTTTCATCTGCGATAATTTCTTCAAGGGCATTGGCTCCCGCTTCGGTTTGTCTCGATCTCAAATGAGATTTAAGATCGTTATACCAAAGCTCATCAATCCCATCGAAATCAAAGCTGGTTACTTCCCTCAACACGCCCATCTGAGTTTGTAGCTCTGCAGCCTTGATTGACCGATTTTGAGTATATTTTTTAATACCTAGTACTGATGCGTGCCTCCGGATTAGCTTGGCATGATTCTCTTCCCAATGCTTTAGGAACTCTTCATAACTCAATTCAGGTGAACGTTTTACTATACATATCAATTTAATCATCTTTATCCTCCTTGTTGGAGTAACAATGTTAAAGTGTGACAGTACTGTAAGAGTCAAGGAGCAATCATGAAAATCAGTGAATTATCGCAACAGACAAAGGTTAGTATTAGAATGATTCGTTACTACGAAGAACAAGGACTGTTAAAGCCAACACGTACGCATTCTGGTTATCGAAACTTTAAAAAAGATGACATTGAGTTAATTAACAAAATTAGACTATTCAAAGAAATTGGCTTCACAATTGAAGACATTCGCCCCATATTACATTGCCAATTGACTCAAATCAGTCAACAGGAAATATGTGATCAACTAAAACATAAATTCTCCTGCCAGATCGAGCAAATAGACCAAATGATTGCCAACCTAAATCAAGCAAAAATAACTTTACGTCAATACCTTTAAATCCCCAATTTAATTATTTTGCTTACGGCTAAAGCGACATTCAATCAAGGCATATTTACCCACGTATTGGATATTGTGAAAATGAATAAACACAAAAACACCACATGCTAGATGTGGTGTTTGATGATGGTGAAATGATTTAAACGACCATTACGCTGGGTAGGCTTGCAGCAACTGGGTTAACCATTGGCGCTGTAAGTATTGGCGAGCGCGTTGGGTATGTTTCTCTTCGAGAAAAGGTAAGGCTTCTGCAAAACTTGCCATCCCCTCAGGTTTCATCTGATGGTATTTTACCAAGTGAAAGCCTAATTCAGTTTCAATCGGAGTGCTTAGCTGGTTAGACGCAAGCGATACCAAGCGCTCGGTTATTTGCGGATAAAGTTTCGTTTCATCACACCAACCGAGATAGCCATTATTCATGGCGCTGGGGCACTCTGAATATTTTAGCGCATGCTGGCTGAACACATCATCATCTTGCGCTTTACAATGGTCATAGACAGACCAAATACGAGCCACGACTTTGGCGTGCGTATTGTCTGGGTATGCCTCATTCACCGTAATTAAAATCTGGCTCATATCCCACATTTGTGGGCGATGAAACTCTTGCCGGTGAGTATTGAAATAACGCTCGGCATCTTCTTGTCTTAGTGATGGCACATCACGACTCACCCACTCCATAACCTTGTCGCATTTGAGTTCTTCTTTGAGGGCTTGGCGCAACTTCCCTTCATCGAGGTGTTGATTGTTAAGAGCTTGAATAAACCCTTGATACGAATCATAGCCTTCAATACAAGAATCTAATGCCTGATCAACTTCTTGCTCGCTCAGAGCAATCCACTGAGCTTCTTGGGATTGCAAAATGGCTTCCTGAATACGATAGAGCTGTTCCACCTGTTCATCGACTTTGACACGCTGCATACTCGACAGAAATTCAGGATTTAACTGATAAAGCTCTGTCGCGACTTTTGCGGTTAGATAATGTCTTTTATAGGCTTCCATACCTACTCCTTTCCTATCAATTAACCACGAGACCTATAGAGAATCATGAACGGCTTCTAATACTGAGGCATCCAATTTAAAGACGTATTCACCACACGCGACTTCGTATGTGAGAGAGCCATCTTCGAGATCGCGCCAAGAACGTTTCACCTCAATCAGATCGCCTTTGCTCGCTAGCGGTTCGCCTTTGATGGTTAAACTTTTGGTTAAACGCGCTTTATCCAAACTGTATAAAGTGCAAGGCACCCAAGGTAAATCAGCTCGGATCAATTCAGTTTCACGGATACCAATCACCCGATTCACCTCAGGAAAATAGACTTGGAAAATCACCTGCGTTTGTAAAAAATAACCGTAGCTACGCACTTCACCACAAGTGCCTGCCTCAACCAACACGTCCCCTTTATCAAAACCAGGGAAGCTCCCATCATTACGCACTGTGCGGATAACGCGCACAGGCTCTCCTTCGGCAAAGCGTATGCCGGGTTGTCTTTCTAATTCCCAATCAGTCATGGTCGCTCCTCTTCAACAACGGTCAGTGAGCCACATTCAGTACTGTGACAACTTTGGCATCCATGTGAATCAAACGCAGGCTCTCTTCCAAGTGCCAATTGACGATAAGCAATACTCAAGGTTTGATGGTAATAACGGTATTCACTTAATCGAGCCGGTTGACTCGATAACAATTTTTGAAACAGACGGAGTAACTGGATATGTTTACGTTCAACAAGTTCTGGCTCGTAATCGATATCAAAATAATCTAAGAAGGCTTCAGCGGTACTTAGCTCTTCTAAATCTTCTAAAAATTCCTCTGGGTCGATATGGTCCATAACTTTCCCTTTTTATGCTGACACCATCACATGCATGGCTATCCCTAATAAATCATCATTGGTAGGCACACACTTTTCTTTTTCAGACCAATGACGCAGTTCATCGCGCAGTGCTTCGCATTGGCCTTGCGATAGAATCACCCCAAGACGACGATAAACTTCACTGATCGCTTTAATACCCGAGTGTTTACCCAACACCAAATGATGATGACGACCGATTAACGTAGGCGAAAAGCCTTGATAAGTATTGATGTCTTTAAGTAAGCCATCGACGTGTACGCCCGATTCATGAGTGAACACAATATCGCCAGTAATCGCTTTTTGTGGTGAGATTGAACGGCCTGATGCCATGTAAACATAGCGACACAAATTGGGAAGTTGAGTTAAATCGATATCAGTGTGAGACTGATCTAATACGTTGACTGCAACCGCCACTTCTTCCAATGCTGCATTACCCGCACGTTCACCTAAGCCGTTAATGGTCGTGTTAATCGACGTTGCGCCAGCTTGGATTGCCGCTAATGTGTTTGCCGTAGCAAGACCCAAGTCATTGTGTGCGTGCATCTCAATATCAAGCGGAGTACTGGTGCGTAACTGCACAATACGCTGGAAAGTAGTAAACGGATCGAGTATTCCGTTAGTATCAGCGAAACGTAACCGTTGCGCCCCAGCGGCTTCCGCCACTTCCGCCACTCGTAGTAAAAACTCTGGATCAGCACGTGACGCATCTTCCATCCCAACACAGACATTAAATCCGCGCGAGATTGCCATTTGAATCACATGTGTACAGCGCTTAAATAGCCGTTCTGGAGAGATGTTTAGCTTACTTTTTAACTGCACGCTCGATACAGGAATAGATAAATCAAGCCAATCCAAACCGAGCCCCGTCGCCAGTTCAACATCTTCCGGTAGCATCCGACACCAAGCCATGGTTTGTGCGCGAGAAAGTGACTGAGAAATGGCCCGTATTGTGTCTCGCTCAGCGGGGCCCATTGCTGGAATCCCCACTTCGAGTTCATTGACACCTGCATCTTCTAACAATAGAGCAATATGAACTTTTTCTTCAGTCGTAAACGCGACCCCTGGACTTTGTTCGCCATCCCGCAAAGTGGTGTCGTTAATCACTACTTTGCTAGGAATATTCATTCCATAGGCCATCGCAACCTCCCTAGGCGTACACCGGAGCAAACGCGTCAACGTTACCTTTGTTGGTCGCATTGTCCCAGTAAGGAGAAAGCTCTCTTAAACGTTCCACAATCGGTGGTAGTTTTTCGAGCACGTAATCAATGTCTTCTTCGGTATTGAAGCGGGATAATGAGAAACGTAGCGTACCATGTGCAGCGGTAAACGGAATTTGCATCGCTTTCATGACATGAGAAGGCTCTAGAGATCCTGACGTGCAAGCCGAACCGGATGACGCCGCAATCCCTTCTTGGTTCATCATCAGAAGCAGAGCTTCACCTTCCACATATTCCACTGCTAAGTTACAAGTATTGGGTACACGATGAGCCCGATTACCTGTGACAAAACTGTTTGGAATACGCGCTAACAGGCCTTGTTCTAAACGGTCGCGAAGCATTTGTATCCGTGGCACTTCCGTTTCTAACGCGTTGAAGGCGTACTGAGCCGCAGCCCCCATTGCAATAATTGATGCTGCATTTTCGGTCCCAGCTCGGCGGCCGCGTTCTTGATGTCCACCACGAAGTAAAGGTCTAAAACGCGTACCACGACGTAAATAAAGCGCACCAACACCTTTCGGCGCATGGAATTTGTGACCAGAAATAGACATCATATCGATATGCAATGATTTAACATCCATTGGAATTTTCCCAGCCGCTTGTACCCCATCTACGTGCATTAATGCGCCATAGAATTTGGCTAAGTGAGAAACACGTTCAATTGGGAAAATCGTACCTGTTTCGTTATTCGCCCACATCATTGTCACTAAACAGACATTACGGCTTAGTGCGGCTTCAAACGCTTTAAAGTCCAAACGCCCTTTTTTATCCACGCCAATAAAATGAATTTTGTAGCCTTTGCGCTCTAAGTTTTGACACAAAGTGAGCGTGGCTGGGTGCTCTACCTGTGTGGTAATGATCTCTTTACGATCGGGATAAGCTTCAACGGCAGACATAATGGCGGTTGAGGTGGCTTCCGTCGCACATGAGGTAAATACGATTTCACTGGAGAAACGTGCACCAATAAATTGCTGTACCTGCTCACGAGCGATTTCTAATGCCTGACCCACTTTTGCGCCTAAACGGTGAATAGAAGATGGGTTGCCATAATATTGGTCTAGATAAGGAATCATTACGCCCAATACACGCGGGTCAATGCGAGTTGTCGCATTATTATCTAGATAAATAATTGGTTTTTCAGCTGCATTATTAGTGATCATAAGTCCCCTCCTTTGGGTCTGCTAGACCTTCTGTGCCACTTTCTTGAACTGGGAATACGGTGAACATTTCACCCATCACTTGGCTAATTTGATGTTCAACGTTGGCTAGAGTAAGTCCAGATAAACCACATCCAGTACAAGCCCCCACCATAGAAACAAACACGACATTGTCTTCAATATCGACTAAGTGAATATCACCGCCGTCCATTTGCACGTTTGGACGCACATCATCAATGATTTGGCTGATGAGATCCCAAACACGTTGCGCTTCTTCGCTTCGTACTGGTGCAGATTGATTCCCTTCCATAGCGATCACTTCGCCATGTTGTGCTGTTGGTGCCTCGCCTTGCATTTCAGCGAGGCAATCTTCCAACACCCATTCAATTTTTTCATGACAAGAAGCACAGGCACCACCTGCTTTGGTGTAGTTGATCACTTCTTCTAATGTAGTGAGATTGTTTGCTTTAACCACGCGTTTAATCGTCGCGTCATCAATTGCAAAACATTTGCAGATCAGTTCACCTTCTTCGTGGTCGTCGTCTAACTCCTCACCGCGATAATCGGCAACCGCTGCGTGCAAGGCCTCCATGCCCATAACTGAACAGTGCATTTTTTCCGGAGGTAATCCATCAAGAAAATCTGCAATGTCTTTATTGGTAACATTTAACGCGTCATTCACTGGTTTACCGATGATCATTTCTGTCAATGCCGATGAAGAAGCAATAGCGCTACCGCAGCCAAAAGTTTGAAACCCGGCATCTTCAATCACATCTGTATCTGGATTGATTTTCAGCGTCAGGCTCAGTGCATCGCCACAACTGATAGAACCGACATCGCCATGAGCATTTGCATCCTCAACCAACTTGGCATTCCTTGGATGGAAGAAATGATCTTTCACTTTCTCAGAGTAATCCCACATACCTGCTCCTTAATTATTTTATTGCCCGCCACGCGTCCAGTGCGTGTGTATGGTGTTGGTGTTTCAAGACTTTACAGGAATGTTGCAAGTTACATGGCAAGTTGTGACAACTGGCGAAGATAGTAGAAAAAATGAGACATAAGCACATGAATTGTATTGAGTTATTTTTTAACTCGGTCACAAAACAAACACAAAATAAAACCCTCAATAGGCGCAATTTGTTCGCTTTGATACAAAAATGATGACAATCGGTGTGACACAAACCCGACATAAACCCCGACATTGTGCTAGTCGGCATCATTCATACCGAAAATAACCGTATTCAGTGCGTATTCTAAGTAGGAAAATGACGCCAATAACTAGAAACAGAAAGGGACAGTGCAGACTGTCCCTTAGAAGAAAAGATTGAAACTTACATTCAGTGTGAAACCTAAGCCTCTGCCGGGGCAAAGCTTTGACAATTTTTCGGACAGACTTTGCTACATGATGTACAACCAATACAATCCTCAGCATTTTTGATGCTCATCACCATCATCATTTCATCTTCATCATAATAATCATCATCGTCATCATCATCGACATCTTCTTTTTCCACTAAATCAAAGACATCTCTTGAACAAACTTTATAGCAACGGCCACAACCAATACAGTTTGCTTGATCGATTTCAGAAATAAATTGGGGTTCCCATTCGTCTCCCCCCCGGGTGTAACTGACAATTTTGCTCACGGTGTTTTCCTTATTTGTTAACGTCTCTGCTTACCAGGTGATCTTTGACATCACGTCACCATTCTTCATCCATCATCTGCTCAAACCGTTCACTACTGCTCTCTTGGGTAACCGTCGTTGACTGTTCTTGCAATTTAATCGCCCGAGCCAGCCAACCACTCGGTTGACCAGATAACTCTTGTTTTAAATCCGACAATAAATCGTGAATGGCGACTCCAGCGCTCACTTTGACTGGATGAATATGGTTATCTAATAATTGGCGAATGGCAGCCGCACCGCAGGCATTACAATACACCGCAGCGCATCCATCTAAATCACTGATACGAATAGGTAATTTATCGTGAACGGTAGCCGATGACTCTGTGTATTCAATCGCTTCTAACACACTCCACCCCTGTGGATTAATGCCATAGATCAGCATGCCTCTGGCGCTACCAAAATGTTGATCGACGTTTTGGCGACTTTCTGTCGCAAACGCAATTTTCAAATCAAATGCTTCACCTGATTGAGTAGGTTCCACATGCAATTTTCTTTCACTGATTTTCATGCGACCCCCACATTTTGTTTTACTTGGTCGGCACTAAAGCGGTAAGCACTAACGTGCGGTTCAACGTCTTCTTTCTCTGTTACCGCCATAATGTTTGCCATGGCGAACAGGCGTTCACGCATCCCTTCATAACCAAACTGGCGAATATCCATATTGCCGAAGCGATCAGAAACGGGATAACCCGCCCGTAACACTGGAATATCAGGTTCGCAAATAACAGCAGCATGGCTATTACTGATCACTAAACGCAAATCATCAGCGTGATGATCCAGTTGGGCCAAATCACCAATGATCACTTCATCACAAGGCAGCGCTTCAAGCCCTGGCTCTTGACTGGTGGTAATCACTTGGTGAATATGCCCACCCATTGCGGCAATAATTTGGGCATAACCTTTTGCTAAATCAGGTTCGAGCGCTATCGAAAAGGTTTCATGAGTCAGTACAAAATGGCTATCTAACATCGCATCTTGTACGCGTTGTCTGGCTCTCGTAATCCAGCTAGGCACTTCCTTACCACTGAGCGCAGAGAGTGTCATGATTAACTCATCAACATCTTCTAAGCTCATCCCCATCCCAATTTCGGTATAAGCGATACCAAAGCGTTTTTCTAACCACACCGCGCTCGGTTTCAGCGAATCACCGATCACTATTGTGGCATCGCTTTCCGACATCATTTCAATCTCAAGAACTGACGTTCCACCAATACTGGTGGGTGAAAAATCGTCATCACCTAAATGGCCATCAAGAGAGATAGAAAGATCGGGAGCAAAAATTCCCTCGATATCAAAAGCATCTAAATAACGTTTTAACGTATCAATATCTGCGGCAGTCAAACCAACGGAGCACAACACATTTACTTGCATGCGCTGTTTTGGCCTAAGTGATGGCTCTTTCACTAATTGCTTGATGACGCTATTCACTGCAAAGGCAAAACCACTTTGCATCGACCCAACAAAATCAGGGGTATGCATAGCAACGATACGAGAGGCTTGATATTGCGGATAATCACGTTTGAACTGACTAATCACGCGAAAGATATCGGTGCCTTGTAGCTCGGTTAACCCGGTGGTCATCACCGTAATTAATTCCGGACCGTGTTTCTTACATAACGTCACTAACGCTTCGGTCAGATTGTCATCGCCGCCCATGACGGCAGACACCTGATCAATGGCTGTATTTTGTAATGGGATTGGCTCACGTAAGTGACCAATTAAAAATACTTTGGCAAACGCACTGCACCCCTGAGCGCCATGCAAAAGAGGAATCACGCCACGAAAACCAAAGCTTGCCAGAATGGCGCCGGTTGCAGGGCTAGTTCTTAATGGCTGAGTAACCAAAGGCGTATTTTGTTTGATGATTTTTGCCATGCTGCTACTCCTTATTTAATCAGATTAGAGGTGAGTTTTTTGTCGTCAGATAACGCTTTGTCGCTGCTGCGAGAAGTAGCAGATTCAATCCAGGGTGCTTTGGTATTGGCCATCTGCCAGATTGGCGCTTCTAAAGTACGGCACAACTCCAAAGCCAAACGTATCATGCCTTCGTGGCCGGCATAGGCGTGTTCGCGTTCTTGGTTAATGTGCAGAAATGGCAAGCGGGCTTTTAGTGCGGTGTACATATTACGGCCGCCCGCAATCATCACGTCGGCATGGTATTGATGATAGGTATCAATCAGTAAGCGAGCCCCACCCTCATCAAGCATTTTGGCATCTTGGCCCATGATATCGATAATGCGTTTTTTATCCGATTGAGTGGATTTTTTTGTCCCTGTCGCGATACATTCCATACCGAGATCTTTCAAGGCAGAAATCACCGACCACGATTTCACGCCCCCGGTATAAAGTAACGCTCGTTTGCCTTCCAATCGTGCTTTATACGGAGCAAATGCCGCGCGCACTCGGGCTTCTTCACGCTCAATCAAAGCTTCAGTTTCTTCGACCAACTTGGGATCATTAAGCAATTTAGCAAAGGTACGTAAAGCTGTAGACGTATCTTCAATGCCATAAAAGCTCCCTTCAAACCAAGGAATACCCCATTTTTCTTCTAATCGGCGCGCCACATTGACTTGCGCCCGCGCGCAAACCACCATCGCCGCATCGGCGCGATGCATGGTTTGAATTTCATGAAATAAGGTGTCGCCAGCAAGGCAACACAGCACGCGAATGCCTAACTGTTCAAAGAGGCGCGACACATGCCAAAACTCACCAGCAATGTTGTACTCACCAATCAGCACAATATCGTGTACGTGGCGCGATGGGTCATGTTTCATCAAGGGTTTGGCTGGTGGCTCAGCCGTGCCTACCACTTTTTCCACCATCACATGGCCCGCAATTCGGTTCCCAAGGTTTTTATTACCATAAAAACCTGCTGCATCGACTGCGATAACGGGAATATGCCAACGCTCTTGTGCTACTTCGCAAATCGCCTGCACGTCATTGCCTTCTAATGCTGGTACACAGGTCATATACACAAATACTGCGGGCGGATGATATTCAGTAATCAACTGCTTAATTGCATGTAACAGGCGTTTTTCTGCCCGCCCCATGATCACGTCTTGTTCATTTAAATCGGTAGTAAAGCCATAACGAAACAGATCGCTGCCTACCGCACGCGTACCTCGGTTATCCCAACTGTTTCCCGCACAGGCGATAGGACCATGGATAATATGACCAACATCAGCAATAGGTAATAGGCTGATTTGCGCGCCATCAAAGCTACAGCCACCCGCTGTCGCACCGGGTTTAGGGCGGCTACAACCGCTTTTATTCCCTTTGTTATGTTCACAAGCGGGTTCATCTTGCAGTAATTTTATTTCTGATTGTTTCATAGGCCCCTCCAACCTTTGCTCACGATCCTTCCTGATCGATGGTGTCCCCAATCATGCTAAAGACGCGTCCTTGTGTGCCTCGGTTTCAAAGGCAAGCAATTCGTAGATAACGAGTGATTGGTCTCCAAACTACACATATCTGCAGCAGTGTAAGTGGATTTACCTATGGTGCAATTTACAAACCAAAAAGATAACTATCTGAAATTTATGAATTTAAAGAGCTATATGTGCTATTTAAATCAGGATGGTAGGTAACAAGAGTGCGACAATGTCGTAAACACGACAAAAAAAAGCGCTTCACTCTTCGTGAAGCGCAATAACAAGACCAGTACAGTGGTTAACATCTTGGGTTAATGAACTGCACCCACTCAGTGAATGAGAGACCAGGTGCAAATCAAATTGGTCATAACTATGAAATGGTTCATGACATCCCGTATCATCTTCTGAGCACACCGTAAAACGTAATTGAGGATATTGCTGCTGGATCAAGGCTAACCAATCAACTTGACGATTAACCACTTCATCCAACTTAGTACCAATATCTCCCAATTGCGTTTCATCTAACAGTGCTCGATTGGTTGAATTCGTTTCCATACATATTCACCTATGAGCGATTTAAATGATCGTGCACACCTCACGCGACATCGGCATCCACTAAATTTTTGGGGTGATAGATCCCCATGCATTTTTGCAACCAAGGTGGTGGTGATTGACGAATCACCGTCGATAGTTCGGTGAGTGCATCATCTGCCGATTGTGGCACCGCTCGTTTAATCGGATGAATATTGGCACGAGTGACGCGTGCAGCAGCAGGGCCACCGATTGAAAGAGTGAATAAAATTTGGCAGTCTTTAATTTTACTTAGTAAAAACAATGCTCTATCTTCACCTTTTAACCCAGCATCAATAGGGCGAACATCGACCAATTGATATGCAAAGTCGTTGACTTCATAAATCAGCACGCGCATACATGAGCCATAATGGCCATTGATCATTTCCCCTTGATTCGAGGTAAGCGCCACACGTAACTTAGGCCCAGCCAAAGGTTGGGTCACCTTAACGGTTGGAACTCCAACTTGACTCAACGATGGATCGGTTAACGTATTTAACGCACTAGTAATGTCTTTTCGACTAGCATCACCACCTAATGAATTGATCATGAGATGAAACGCCTGTGCTGACAATCCCATCAGTTTTTCTTCGCTAAGCGGTTCGCCAAGATGTTGAATAAGTAAACCAAGTAATGAGCGAACATTAACATTAGGTAGTGACTTCACGGCCATTGCGACTCGCAATGCCGCTTGTTCAGTGAGTGTGTCCATACTCTTCTCCCTATTATGCTGCTTGTAAACGTTTTGCCCTGACAGAGATGGGAAGTTTGGGCTTGGGAATGGGATCGATATGATAAATGGCACCGCTGGATAGGTGAATTTGCCCACCCCACTTCGTTTCATCATCAAATTCCAACTCAGTGATGTTTACTTCTAAATCTTTTTTGGCAATGTAAAGGCATAGATCGCCTTCTTCATTGTATTGAATCATGACATTCGCCATCGCGTTCCCTTCCTTGTGATCAATTCCGTTGCAACGTTATTTCGCAGCAATATAGGCCGGACTACACCGGCCCTTAGATATAACGAATAAAATGTACCGGATGAACTTGCCGCCTACGGCGAGTTCATGGGTTAACCCCATTACTAGGGCTAACCCAAGATTGAAATTAACGAACCAAATCGAAACCAAGGTCAGTTTTGTTCATTTCAATCGTTTCACGGTCTAATTTTTCCAGAACTTCGTTAACGATAGTGGTCAACATATACATCGCACCTTCATAACCTAATGTGGTGTAACGGTGTAGATGGTGACGGTCAAAGATTGGGAAACCGATACGAACTAATGGCACTTCGAATTCGTCTCCTTTTGCTTTGGTATCACGTTGGATGAATTTACCGTAAGAGTTACCGATCAGTAGGTCTGGTTTATCAGTGAACATTAATGAACGTAAATGCCACAAGTCCTTACCCATATACACAGTTGCATTTTCACCATAAGGGGTTTCTTTTAACTGTGCTTCGAGCTGTTTACGCCAACGTTTTGCGCCGTTGTTACACAAGACATGTTTAATTTCGCAACCAAGTTCAGTCAAAAACTTACACATACCCAATAAGTAATCTGGGTCACCAAATAGTGACACTGTCACACCATGTAACCAAGTGTGCGAGTCAGTCATCATATCGACTAAACGGCCACGCTCTTTGGTTAATGACTCAGGGATGGCTTTACCAGTCAGTTCTGACACTTTCATTAGAAAGTTATCAGTCCATTCAAGTCCCATTGGAATATCAATTTTTGGTGTATCTTGCTTCCAAGTGTTATCAATGAATTTTTTGGTTTTCACTAACTGAGTCGGTTGTAGCAGCAAAGTCGCTTTCGCTTTTGGTGCTTCACGGACTTTATCGTAAGAGGTACCACCAGAATATAAGCGGAATTCACCATCAGCAGGAGTATCCAATACTTCTGAAGGATCACACAGATAGTTATATTCCACGCCCATTTCATCTAACATGCGTTGAATAACGCGATAGTTACCAAGGTAAGTTTCGAATCCGGGTACGATATTAATTTTATCGGTAGTACCTGGGTTATATTCGCCGCTTGGATCAAGGGTGACATAACGCAAGATACCTTCAAACATATTGTCCCAGCCAGTCACATGACTTCCCACAAAGCTTGGTGTATGCGCACTTGGTGTTATCAATTCTTGAGGAACATGGCCGTCTTTTTTCGCGTTATTGATAAACGCATTCAAGTCGTCACCGATAACCTCTGCCATACAAGTCGTCGATACCGCAATCGCTTCGGGCTTGTACAATGCATACGCATTTTCCAAACCTTCACTCATGTTTTTCTGACCACCAAATACCGCTGCATCTTCTGTCATAGAGTCAGAAACACAAGCGACAGGCTCTTTGAAATGACGGTTAAAATACGTACGGAAATAAGCAACACATCCTTGAGAGCCGTGTACATACGGTAAGGTTTTTTCAAAACCAAGCGCACATAATACTGAACCTAGAGGCTGACATGCTTTCGCTGGGTCAATCGTAATATGTTTACGATTGAAGTTAAGTTCTTGATATTCTTCGGTGGTCGTCCACTCGAAGACCTCTTTTACCTTGGCGGCATCAGGCGCTTTTTCAAATGCTTCGCGTTTTCCTTCCATGAGTGTTTGATACTCATCTTGTTGGAATAACTGATAGCCCGCTTTAATATCATCTACATTTTGAGTCATTAGTTTTCTCCTACCGTGCCACTAATCTGTGAACACCGGCTCGGTTATCTTCGGAAATCCTTTCCAATCGCGATTATGCTGATTTAGCCATTGGTTCATTATCAGATGCTGCCGAATTATCCAGCCATGGAGCTTTTATGTTGCTCCAGCATGGGTTGTTAATCGTCATGTCCATGTCGCGGGCAAAAATGGCAAAGCCATCAACACCGTGGTATGGGCCAGAGTAGTCCCAACTGTGCATTTGACGGAATGGGTAACCCATTTTGTGGAAAACGTATTTTTCTTTCACACCAGAACCAATCAAATCAGGTTGTAGTGCTTTAACGAATTCTTCCAATTCATAGGTTGCGGCATCATCAAATAACAAAGTGGCATCTTTGATCATTGGGGTGGTTTTTTGGTAGTCATCATTGTGAGCAAATTCATAACCAGCACCCACAATATCCATACCTAGATCTTCGTACGCACCAATCACGTGACGAGGACGTAAGCCACCAACGTACAACATGACCTTTTTGTTTTCTAAACGAGGACGATATTTAGCAATCACGGCATCCCATTGTTCGCTATAACGAGCAATGACTTCTTCAGTTTGTTTTTGAATTTTTTCATCAAAATAAGACGCGATTTTGCGCATAGATTCCATGATCTTCGTTGGGCCAAATAAGTTATATTCCACCCATGGAATCCCATGTTTTTCTTCCATGTAACGCACGATATAGTTCATTGAACGATAGCAGTGAACTAGGTTCAATTTCACTTTTGGTGTGTGTTCCATTTCAGGCAATGTACCGTCACCAGACCATTGTGCAACAACGCGTAAACCCATATCTTCTAAGATAATGCGTGAAGACCAAGCGTCACCACCGATGTTGTAGTCACCAATAATGGCAACATCGTAATCTGTGGTTTCAAACTCTTTTTCATCAGCATCATTGAGCACGTAGTCGCGAATAGTATCGTTGGCAATATGGTGACCTAGAGATTGAGATACGCCACGGAAACCTTCACAACGTACAGGCACGATTTTCTTACCAATCGCTGCACTTTGTGTTTTTGCTACGGCTTCGATATCGTCCCCAATCAAACCAACTGGACATTCAGACTGAACTGATAGGCCTTTTGAAAGAGGGAACAATTGTTCAATTTCTTCAATAGCACCAGCCAGTTTTTTATCACCACCAAACACGATATCGCGTTCTTGGAAATCGGTAGTGAAGTCCATAGTACAAAAGCTATCAACACCTGTTGTGCCTTTGTAATAGTTACGACGTCCAGCACGAGAGTATTGACCACAACCAATAGGGCCATGAGAAATGTGAATCATATCTTTCACAGGTCCCCATACCACCCCTTTTGAACCCGCATAAGCACAACCACGGATGGTCATTGTGCCTGGGGTTGCTTTACGGTTGGAGCTGATACATTTACTACTGTCTTGGCTCTCATCATTAACGACGATGTGTTTGGCGCGTTCTTCACGCGCCACGTCTGGATAGACTTCTAACACCTCATCGACCAAAGCCTGCATTTGCTCTTTATTCATATCCATAGTGAAATCCTTGTATACCTTAGAGTGACAATGAAGCGCTTAACTTATGCGACAGCTTCGTCAGCTTTCTTACCAATGATGGACTCGTCTTCTTCATCGATGATGCCGAATTCCATTAGCAGTTCTTCAAGTTCGTCCATAGTGACGGGTTTAGGCACAACAAAGAGTTTGTTATCAATGACTTTTTGCGCAAGAGTGCGGTATTCGTCAGCTTGTTTACATTTGGTATCGTATTCAATAACAGTCATACGACGAATTTCGGCACGTTGTACAATGTTGTCACGTGGAACAAAGTGAATCATTTGAGTACCGATTCGGCCTGCTAATGCTTCAATCAATTCATCTTCACGGTCAGTATTACGAGAGTTACAGATCAAACCAGCAAGACGCACACTACCGGTTGCTGCATATTTACAAATACCTTTAGAAATGTTGTTCGCGGCGTACATCGCCATCATTTCACCAGATACCACGATGTAAATTTCTTGGGCTTTGTTTTCGCGAATTGGCATTGCGAAACCACCACACACAACATCACCTAGTACGTCATAAAATACGAAGTCAAGGTCGTCTTCATACGCGCCTTCTTCTTCTAGGAAGTTGATCGCTGTAATAACACCACGACCTGCACAACCGACACCTGGCTCTGGACCGCCTGATTCAACGCAACGCACATCACCAAAACCAATTTTCAATACATCTTCAAGTTCGATATCTTCAACAGTACCGGCTTGAGCTGCCATTTCCATGATGGTGTTTTGTGCTTTAGAGTGCAGAATCAAACGAGTAGAGTCCGCTTTTGGGTCACATCCTATGATCATGACTTTTTTGCCGAGCTCGGCGAGGGCTGCAACAAGGTTTTGTGTTGTGGTTGATTTACCGATACCACCTTTACCGTAAATTGCACATTGACGAATTGCCATGGGGTCTATCTCCTTAATTATTAAGACTCAGGAGGTATAGAGCGAAAATTGTACCAACTATAAAAAGCCATAAAATTCAATTACTTATAAAATATTCATCCCATTTATGTTGTTGGTATGCATAACAATGTTCGTTTTGTAACAAGCTTTGTTTGTCTGCTTATTGGTAGGGAATAAATCCATTTATCTTAGGTTGGGAATAACAATTGATGGGCGTATACTGTCTAACAAACAAGCACTTACCAACTAATTATTTTGTCGGTTATCTTTTTTGTCTGATTAACCATCTTACATTCACATAATAAGGACTCATTATGCTGACTGTCTTTTCTGTCATCCTGCCCATCTTTCTGGTTATTTTGGTGGGCTATGTGAGTTCTAAGCTCAAATTATTGTCGCAGCAGGCTTTGTCTGAAATGGGACGGTATGTCATCTATATTGCTCTGCCTGCAGTCATCATCAAAACGGTGTTGAGTATTGATATACAAGCGATGCTCAACGTGCGCTATCTTGCCGCTTATTTATGCAGCTCTTTGGTTGTGACGGCGTTAGGCTGGCTTTTCTATATTCGGGTGATGAAATTAAACAAGCTCGACAGTGCGGTTTCAATTACGGGCATGGTTGTACCAAACAGTTCATTCATTGGCTATCCCGTTATCTTACAATTAATTGATAACCCACCCGTCAATGCCTTTGCCATGGCTCTTTTAGTCGAAAACTTATGTATTACTCTGCTTTATTTTAATGGACTACGGTGCACTTGAGTCGCAACAGGCGTTAAATGGTAAATTGAAATCACTGCTCAAACGCATCATAAAAAACCCACTATTGATTTCAATTGTCATTGGTGTCGTTGGTAACCTACTCCATATACAAGTTCCTGCAGCAATAGACTCAACGTTAGGGATCCTTGCCCCATCGGCAGTTGCAGTCGCTCTTTTTGTCATCGGTGGCTCATTAGCGGGCATTGAACTACGCCATACTAACCGCACTCAATTAACCGCCGTCACCGTTGGTAAACTCTTTATTCATCCTTTAATGACGGCGTTTATGCTGTGGCTATGGTTACCCGCCGCACACGATTTGAAGTTGGCGTTAGTCATTATTACCTCGATGCCAATGTTTAGTGTTTATTCTGTAATTGGCGATATTTACGGTAAACAATCCTTTTGTACGACCGCACAATTGGCCGCTAACGCACTATCCATCTTAACAATTCCTATCATGGTTGCGTTTGCTCAAAATGTGCTGTAGATATGCCTTTTTCCATGTTAACCCTCTGAATATGCGGATAACTTTAGGATGTTAATAGGCTCACACTTAAGACGTTGACGTTACTTTACAAATAGACGTTTTTTTCAATCATTGTGTGAGATAGATTCACTATTTTTATACATCAGAACACATAATATATCCCACATCACACTCTCCTATAAAACCTGTTGTTTTTCATTCAGACAAACTCTAGATTACAAATAAAACAAAACAACGTTTCATTATAATGTTGTTATTATTTCATTAATTGAATTTTTTATTCATGACGGGAAATAGAATTAGTAACCTACCGTTACTCAGGGAATTAAATTCCTGCGGGACTCTATTACCTTAAATATTTTCACTTAAAAGTAATAACCAAAGATGATCGCCATCATCTTAATGGATTTTATGCTCAGAATTTATTTCTGTGCGATTTTATAAAATATTTAATCGGTGATTATATGAATATAAAACCTCTATACCTTACAAGTTTAGGTCTGCTCATGATCAATCAGGCCTATGCTGCGATGGATGTCGACGACACTGTAAAAGGTAAAACCTATTTGCAGTACGAACACAACTATCAAACTGAAAATCGTCGCCATGGTGACTCAATCAAATTGGTCCATAAAACACCAGAGAACTGGGGCTTTGAGGTGAAGTTTGGTATTTACCCCCGCGACTCTGATTATGCGTACGAAAACTACTACGGTGGTAGTGCTGGGTTTGTTTTATCTAAGAGCTATATCCTTGATAAAAAAAGTTACCTATCCCCTCAATTTGAAATAGATTTCCAAAGTGATAGCTTACAATACCTAGCTGGCGCTACACTTTATCGCAAACTCAGTACCAACTGGGGTGGCTATGTCCGTTACCGCTATCAATTTCGAGACTACGCAAGTACCGACAGCTACAAAACTCGCGATATGTACATTAATGGCGATTCAAGCCAAGGAACCGAATCGGTCAGTTACCTTTCAAAAGGGAATATAGGAACCCACCGTTTCGAAACAGGTATCGATTATCGTGGCGTCGAAAATTGGCGTTTCCAATACATTCTTTTATATGACTACTCAAAATATACGAATAGTCCCCAATCTTGTGACAGTTATAGTTGCACGCCACTTAAATATTATGCGTTTAATAATAAACATGGCTACTTATATAACGAATTTAAAGTCCAATACACAGGATTTAAATCAGTTATTCCCTATATGGAAATTGATCAAAAAGCAGTATCAAGTTCAACATCACAAGAACAAGCGTGCTTAAAAGCTGGATTCAACTGGTATTTTTAGTAGGAGTTTAATATGAAATCATATTTATTATGGCTACCAGTTACCGCTGTAGCTTTATTACCAATCACATCTATGGCCGATACGAGTTATATCTCTTTTGAACACAACTATCGACTTGAGAATCGTTTCCATAGTGACAAATTATCTCTAACGTATAAATTTGATGGCGGTCTGCGTTTTCAAATAGCGGCCAATTTGATTAATAAAAAGCGCGATAGCTTTGATGATCCTACCAACTATAGTGAATATTTTGATACCAGTTATCAATATGCTATTAACGAGCAATTATCAGTCATCCCAAGTATTCGTATGAAATTCTATACGGGAGCCGGCGATGATTATGACTTTAGCGGTGAAATTGGCGATTCAGGAGATACGGGCGCGCGTTATATCCCTGGCGTTGCAGTCCGGTATGCTATCAACGATGAGTTAGCGTTCTTTACGGGCTATCAATATGAATGGCGTAAATTTACGCACAAAAAGGAAGAGACATCAGAACCAAACCAGCACCGTAATGTATATAAGATCGGGGCAAGTTACCAATTAAGCGAAGCAATGATGTTGACCTACACTGCCCAGTATCAGGATTCTGACTATACGTTATACGACAACAAGCGCTCCAATTATGAACAAGGCGCTTTATTGTCCTACCGCGTCAATCGCGATTGGCAGCCTTACTTAGGTGTTGATGATGTCGCCGTGGCGACCGATAGCGATCACCGAGAAGCGAAGTTAACCGCTGGTTTTAATTTTTATTTTTAATTCAGCATCTTATTTACGACTTGTCGGGTTTTGTTACTAAACCGACAAAACCCGTTATTACGTTAGGTACCTAACTCTTGTCAGGGATAGGTATACCGTGAGGCATACAATGAAAATTCAAATGACCGCAGCATTGCTCTGCGCTTTATCAAGTACCTTTGCTTATGCTAATCCAGCTCAATTCGATGCGCTAGTCACCCCTACTCCCAACGGTGAACATCAATTCAGCAAAATAACTCAAGCGCTGCAAGCCGCTAAAAACAGCAACAAAGAAAACTATGTGATTTATATAAAAAACGGGGTGTACAACGAAAAGTTTGATGTCAATGTCGATCACGTCACGCTAGAAGGCGAAAGCGAAGATAAAACGATTGTTCAATATGACGCAGCATCAGGAATGACCAACCCACAAGGCCAACATTGGGGTACATCAAAAAGTTTTGTTATTCGCATCAAAGCCAATGATGTGACATTAAAAAATCTTACGGTAAAAAATAGCTTTGATTACCCGGCGAACGATGTCAAAACGAAAGATGATCCTACTCGCATCAACTCTTCACAAGCGGTGGCATTATCGGTTGGCAATGGCGCGGAAAGAGCCAAAATTCTTAATGTGACTCTGGATGGCTACCAAGACACTTTGTTGGTGCGTCACGACAGTACCAGTTATTTCAATCACTGCACGGTAAAAGGAAACGTGGATTTTATCTTTGGCGGTGGTGTCGCCGTTTTCGATCAATGTAACATTGTGGCTCGCGCCAGAACACGTCCAATGACAACAATGGGCTTCATTACCGCGCCAAGTACGGACATCAACCAACCGTATGGGTTGGTGTTTATTAATAGCCGCATTACCAAAGAGGCCAATGTTCCTGCCGATAGCTTTGGGTTAGGACGACCTTGGCATCCATCCAGAACCTTTGCCGACGGACGCTATGCCGATCCAAACGCCAAAGGTTCAACCATTTACTACCACTGCTATCTTGATGATCATCTATATGGCTGGGATAAGATGTCGGGCTGGGATAAAGACAAACAACGTATTTGGTTTAATCCCGATACGGATGCCCGTTTTTATGAATACGGCAGTACAGGCCCAGCAGCAAATAAAGCAGGTAAACAGCATATCTTAAGTGACAAAGCCGCCAAACAACTTACCATTGAGCATGTTCTTGGTGGCACTTGGTATCATTCATAACGGAATCAATCATGGCAACACACTATTTATCTTTCGCTTGGAAACCATGTATTCATACAGCACTGGCGGCTCTTGCGTTTGTTTCAGCGTCAGCGCTGGCAGCGGATAATACCCAAGCGATTATTCACCAAAGCGCGCCCAGCAATGGCTGGGCCGCCATGAATGGTGGCACCAGCGGTGGCTCACAAGCGAACGCTGAGCACATCTATCACATCACATCTAACGATACATTCCGTCAAGCACTTAACTCAGCAAAGGGACAAGCAAAAATCTTGCTGATTGAGGCTAGCATTGACCTCAGTGGCGGTCAGCCCTACACCAGTTTTGCCGACCAAAAGCGGCGCTCTCAAATTAGAATTCCGAGCAACACCACAATTATTGGTATGACTCAATCTGCTGGGTTCAAAAATGGTTCACTGATTATAAAAAAAGTGCATAACATCATTGTGCGTAATATCGCTATTGAAACGCCCGTCGATGTCGCCCCTCATTTCGAAAAAGGCGATGGCTGGAATGCCGAGTGGGACGGAATGAACATTACCACAGCAAACAATGTGTGGATTGATCACATTACCATTACTGATGGTAGCTTTACCGACAGTATGTATCAGCATAAAGACGGATGGAAATACGTTCAACATGATGGCGAATTGGATATAAAGCGAGGCAGCGATTATGTGACTATTTCAAACTCTGTGTTTGAAAATCATGACAAAACCATGCTCATCGGTCATAGCGACCATAATGGCAAACAAGACCAAGGAAAACTCCATGTGACCTTAGTTGACAATGTGTTCCGCAATGTCACCCAACGTACACCTCGAGTTAGGTTTGGTCAGATCCATGCATATAACAACGTCTTTTTCGGTAATAAAGACGCCAAAAACTATCATTACAGTTATTCATTTGGCATGGGATCAGAAGGGAAAGTATTGTCAGAAAACAATCTCTTTCAAGTCGCCCACCTCTCCAATCCTTGTGATATTTATAAGGATTTAAGTCACGGACATTTTGGCCAACTGGTTGACAGCGGATCACTCGTTAACGATAAACCGCTCGATCTGAATGCTTGCGGCTTAAAGCAACAGACTAAATGGTCACTTCCCTATCATTATCAACTCAAACCAGTTGCTGAGCTAACCACACTAATTAAGCAGGCAGGAGCGGGAAAACTGTTTTCAAGTTAGTCACTTACATAGACTCAACCGAGGTGGGCATCACGCCCACCTTTTCTGTTTGTTTTACGCCACACCAGAACTCACACAAAATATAACTAACCAGTTGAAATTACATAATTTGTCTGTATTGGGACATGCTACCTATTATTTTAATTTGCTAATAGAATACAGTGTTCGAAACCTGTTATAGTGCTCCTCATGAATAACATGATTTTGCTCATCGCAATGGATATGGATACAGAGGTGTAATGACAGATATAAACGGTAAGAACCAGGTGATTGCACTGCTCAGACGCCAACCTCTGTCACGAGTTGATTTAGCCAATCAAACCGGCTTAGTTAAATCATCGCTGACAAAGATCACTCAACAACTCATAACACGACAGTTAGTTGAAGAAGTGCCTGAACATGAAAGCACCGCTAAATGCACTAAAGGCCGACCAAAAACGCTATTAAGGTTAGTCGCAGGTAAAAATGTGAGCATTTGTTGCCACTTATCGATCGAAGGGCTGTACGTCATTTTGATCGATCATACCAACAAGATATTAGGGCATGAAAAAATTTCTTGGGATCTACCTAAAGAAAAGCGAGTATTTGAAGCGAAAGAATTAGTAGCGATCATTAAGCAACATGGCAAAAAACTGTGCCGTCAGCATCATGTCCCTTTTAATGAGCTTCGTATTGTTACCGTCGCGACACAAGGCAAAATTGCGCAACGTAGCGGTGTCATTCACTCGAGCCAATTATTTAAAGAGCGCCATTTCAATTTTGCAAACTTGATTGAACAAGAGCTTGGATGTCCAGCAAAAATATTCAACATTGCATTTTGTAATACCACTCAATTACAGATTAACTACAGTCGTATCCGCAACTTTGTTGATCTCTTGCTTGCCTATGGCGTAGGTATTGGGATCAGTATCGATGATAAAATCATGCTCGGCCCTGATGGTACTGCACCTGAAATTACTCATATGAACTACAAACGCGATGGTAATCCTTGTTATTGTGGTGCGCATGGTTGCTGCGAAACATATGTCACATATCGCGCTATCATTCAGCAGATCGAGGACAGCACGGGAAAAACGATTCCTGGCGCCGATTACAAAGAGCAACTGAAATATATTTCAACTCAGGTAACCGAAGGCAATCGTCCGTATATCGATGTGGTTAACAAAGCAGGTGAAGCCTTAGGCTTTATCATTGGGCAGTTTACTACTGTGTGGGATATCCATGACGTGATTTTATCGGGTCCCGTGGGTATTTTATACGATCACTTAAAGCCTGTTATTTTACGGCAGCTCAATGAAAGTAACGATTTCAAATTCGCAGAGTCCAAACTTAACCTTTGGTACGAAAAAGACCATAACCTCCCTTTTTACGGACTTATTGAACTGACCAACTCGTCTTATCAAGTATAAGTGGTAGCCCACGATTAATAGATCAAAAAAGAGGCATCATCATGCCTCTTTTTTTCAATCAATTATGCCATTTTGACAAGGAATCACCCTAGTCATTTTTGACTTTAATAATCACTCGACGATAACTGGTCAATTGAGGCTGCCCATTATCAGTCACTTCCAAAATAACCTGAGCCTCACCTCCGTTAGGACAGGTTGCATTGGGTAAAGTAAGCCATCCTTCACGACATGCTTGGTTTATCTTCACACGTGCTTTTGCTTTATCCGCATCCTGAACGGTGATGTCTGCAATGCCCGGTTGATTCGCGATCCCAGAGAACCCCGCCTCTTTATAATTGAACCAGTGATAGGTTAAATCGTTATCATCAGGATCACTACTTTCTGCAGCATCGAGAGTGACAGTTGCCCCTGGTTGCGCCTGAATATAAATCACATCCTTAGAGCTATTACTATTCACAACCGCCACTGGCTGATGATTTGCCTCATCAAATGGTTTGACCGTCCAGTCCATTCTGGCCGCAAAATCATTTTGGAACGCATCTCGCCAGCGCCAAATTGTCGCTTGATCTGAGGTGTATTGTTTACCGTCCATACCTGTTACTGTATCTGAAGACGTTATACGGCCGAACCAATCTCCCCCTTGAGTCCAAATAGCATGCTGTTCACCATAAGGTTGACGGTAGATATAACGGCCACCCCACCCACCCCAACTTGGGTTACGAAAACTGTTTAGACCATTTTGGGTTAAGCCTAAAAAGGCAGGGGTATCGCCTTCCATAATGAACATGTATTTCAGATAATGTTTACCTAGTGGGCCCTTACGAATGTGTGTTTCCAACCATTCATTGGTCACATGGCTGAAATCTGCACCTGCACCATTTTTATAATATTTATCCCCAGCAATCCCAGTCCACGTTGCAGATGCATACTCACCGCCATCAGGAGAAGACGGTTTTACAATATAGAATAAGTGAGGGAAATGTTGCCGAATCCATGGGCCCGCATCATCTTGGTCAGAGATGGAGTAAACACGAAGTTTAGACACAAACGCCGCCAATTCATCAGCACTGCGCGTCTCTTTTACTTGGTAGAGTGCTTGCGCTAGGGTATTTGCACCACCCCATACCGTCACCCATAAAGGTCGATCATCTTGTTTGTCTACCGCAGCAATTAAGTTTTTCGCCCCTTGTGATAACTTCCCTTTGCCAACATCAGCCATACCATATCCCGGTTGTCCGGTACTCACTACCGCCTTCAGAGCTTTGGCTGTAGGCCAGCCTTGGGCATTTTGCATTAAATTAGGACGAACCTGTTGGTAAGCATCAATAATATGGTTGATGGTATCTTTTTCACGTTTTGCCCGCTGCCAAACTGATGTGGTAGCGACAAGTCCTTCAATATCGACCTCATTTGAATAAGTCAGCAAGCGAACCATCGACATTTGATCATCGGGTTCATTACCAATATCAGACAATACAAAAATGCGGGTATGACCCGTATACTGATCGACATGGTTTGGTTGATAACTGTGAGCTTGAACAGTCAGCCCATAGCTAGACATCACTAACGCAGCTAAAGAAGAGAACGCCCACTTTTTGGCCGACATTAACATCGCAGAAGTAACGTGTTTGTGTTTAGTCATAGAATTAACCTTTTGTTTGGGTGTTAGGAGTGACAGAACACTTCGAACGAAAGAATGACATTTATGCTGTGATTTTTCTTGAACTGTATTCTTTGATGAGCACAGGATCGTATATTCGGAGTTCACTTAGGCATAAGGAAGAACAGAGCTGAAGAAATTTGGCTATTGGAAGGAATATGACCACTTAATTCATACTGCCATGATAACGTATGCACTGATTATTTCAGCTAGACGCATCACAATTGTGACTGTCTGCCGTTTTAAAAATAGAAATTTTATTCCAAAATTAACGACAACAATGAAAATCTCTGCATTTCATTTCTTAATGAACATTCCATTTTTGACCCAATTCTTTTGATCTCCCTTGACCATTTTTCGTTCCTCACTCAGTTTATCGTCCCCGTTTTTATCGATTTGAATACGCTATATAAAACACTCCCAAAATAAGAAAGAACGATAACTTCCACATTAATCATATAATTACAGTGGTTTGGCTCACATAAAACCGCTCATTTCTGCTATTAAGTCTAATCTTAACGTTTTTCCCATCAAAACGAGCGGATCATCACAAAGCCAAAAATGAAACAACAAATTAATGACCAATAATATTGAAATATTTATTTCGAAATAATAAATTATCACCATCGTTTTCGAATGAAGCCAACCACGAGAACCAAAACGCACAGTTCGATAACGCATTTTCCAAACAACGAAACAAAAGGAACTAGATATGAACACGGTCGGCAATTTTATTGGTGGACGTACTCAAGTCAGCCACACAGGCAAAACTGAACCTATTTATAACCCAGCAACAGGTCAAGTGATTGCCCAACTGACTCAAAGTAGTGATGATGAAATTCGCGCTGCAATTGATACAGCAGACAAAGCATTCCCATCATGGTCGGCAATGACTCCACTACGCAGAGCACGCATTCTGTTTAAATTTAAAGATTTGCTCGAAGAAAATCGTACAGAACTAGCAAAAATCATTTCTGAAGAAAACGGCAAAGTATTATCAGATGCTCAAGGCGAACTTACTCGTGGTATTGAAGTTGTTGAATTTGCTTGTGGTATCCCACACCTATTAAAAGGTGAGTTTTCGAACAACGTAGGTACTAATGTCGACAGCTTCTCTGTCATGCAACCTCTTGGTGTTGTTGCTGGTATCACACCATTTAACTTCCCAGCAATGGTACCGATGTGGATGTTCCCTGTTGCTCTTGCTTGTGGTAACACTTTCGTCTTGAAGCCACCTGTCACAGCACCATCTGCAGCAATGAAAATGGCAGAACTGCTAAAAGAAGCCGGCCTTCCTGATGGTGTCTTCAACGTGATCCACTGCCCTAACGACAGTGCAGCGATTCTTTCTGAAGATCCACGCATTCAAGCGGTAAGTTTTGTTGGTTCATCTGCTGTTGCAGAAATCGTTTACAGCACAGCAAGTAAACACGGTAAACGCGTTCAAGCCTTTGGCGCAGCGAAAAACCATGCGATTGTCATGCCGGATGCCGATCTTGATTCTTGTGTTGATGCCATCATGGGCGGTGCTTACGGCTCTGCTGGTGAACGTTGTATGGCACTACCAATTGTTGTTGCTGTCGGTGATGACACCGCAGACAAACTGATTAGCCAATTAACACCAAAAGTACAAGCTCTACAAATTGGTGCAGGTATTCCTGAACCAGGCCAAAAAGACAAAGACATGGGCCCACTAATTTCTAAAGCTCACCAAGAAAAAGTGCTAGGTTACATCAACATTGGTGAACAAGAAGGGGCTAAATTGGTTGTCGATGGTCGCCACCATGAAGTGGCAGGATACCCTGATGGCTATTTCGTTGGCGGTACGCTATTTGACAATGTGAAACCAGGTATGCGTATTCACCGCGAAGAAATCTTCGGCCCTGTACTCGGTATTATCCGCGCACCAGATTATGAAACAGCCCTTGAAATCGTAAATAGCAGCGAATACGGTAACGGTAGCGCGATCTTTACTACTAATGGCCAATACGCTCGTGACTTCACTATGCGTGTACAAGCAGGTATGGTCGGCGTTAACGTTCCAGTTGCTGTACCAATGGCTTATCACTCATTTGGTGGTTGGAAACGTTCAATCTTTGGTGCGCTACACGTACACGGTCCAGACGGCGTTCGTTTCTACACTCGTATGAAAACCATTACAACACGTTGGCCAAATGGCGAACACAGCATTGCTGAGTTCAGCATGCCAACGCTAGGTTAAACTAATAACCCCAAAGCCATAGGAGCTGTAGCGTGCTCTGAATAGCACGCTACAACTTCCCATTCGACAGGGAAAATAAGGAGTCTCCAGTGAGTAACTTACTATCGAAATACCAAAAACCGAATGGGGAAGGCCTCATTCAACATATCACTCCAGAAAACGCAGGTTGGAAATATGTTGGTTTCGATGCTTATCAACTGACTAAAGGTCAAACCATCACACTAGAAAGTGGCGATCGTGAGCTATGTTTGGTGTTGATCGCTGGTAAAGCAAAAATCACCACAAGCAAAGAGTCTTTTGGGGAAATTGGCCAACGTATGGATGTATTTGAAAAAATACCAGCCTACTCTGTCTATGTCCCACATGATGACAAAGTAGTCGTTGAAGCCACAACAAAACTTGAATTAGCCGTATGTAGCGCCCCTAGCCAAGGCAACTTGCCAGCTCGCTTAATCGGCCCTGATGACGTCAGTGTTGAATACCGTGGTAAAGGTCGCAACAAACGTCACGTACAAAATATTCTGCCAGAAACAGAACCTGCAGATAGCTTGCTAGTGGTTGAAGTTTATACCGCCGAAGGTGATACCAGCTCATACCCTAGCCACAAGCACGACACAGCTTCGGATACTGAAACTTATTTGGAAGAAACCTACTACCACCGCTTAAATCCAGCGCAAGGTTTCTGTTTACAACGTGTTTATACTGATGAACGTGATCTCGATGAAACCATGGCGGTTTACGATCATGATGTTGTTAAAGTACCACGCGGCTACCACCCAGTAGCCATGTTAGCGGGTTATGACGGCTATTACTTAAACGTAATGGCAGGTCCTATCCGCCAATGGAAATTCACTTGGGAAGATGATCATTCTTGGATCAACACCGCCGATTACCCTAAAGAAGACTAGGTAGGTTTATACTCAGTCTCCTCAAGCTGCTGGGTATAATTTATTGCGGCCAGATTGTCACCCGACTGGCCGCCTTTTTTGTTTCATTTATTCTACTACGAGTGCAACTTGTCTCTTTTTGTTTGTGACTGCATCCATTCATCATGTTCGTTAGGATCAAACTCAATGTAGCGCATGTTAATCACATCGTTATCGTGTAAATCTAAATTATCAATCCCAACCATGGCTTCTTGGTTATTCACCAAAAACTCCCAGAAGAAATACGGATGTTCTCCAGGCTCGTAGGTATCATAAGTATCGTTGATCATATCAACCAAGTACCCTAGATTAGCGCCATAGTATTCTAGTGAATAAGAAAACTTGCTTGCATCATCGATAATATCGTAAGCCATTTCTAACGCTTGTTGTGCATTCATTGGATGAAGATATTCAATCTCCACTAGGGGTTTGTCTTGAATATTAATTGTGATCACTCGACCGCTCCCTTTTCGTTAATTATCAAATAAAAAGCATAGTCTACGGTTTAATTAAACAACAAGAATGGGATCACGAACTGGTTAACTGATTGTGCTAAAAAGCCTTTGCTGTTGTCGGAGAACATTAAAATTTGAAACTTTAGTGCTTCCGAAGCTCGTTTCCATCGTGACGATCAGAGATCAAATGTAACAATAAAAATTGAAACTTACAGTCAATCCGCGTAGCTATCCAAAGAATGTGCTACAACAAAATTCGAAACACACTTTTGTCGGATAGGCGACACCTGTTACCAAGTGCCGCCCTCCTAAGAACCGTACGTACAACTTTCACTGCATACGGCTCAAGCCTCCACTAAGGCGTATTACGTTACCCAACAACCTAGATAGCAGTTAAAGCAGGCTCCAACCATGAGTGACGACTTTCCTTTTTCGATTTCCTCTTTGCCAAGTAATCTTGGTATTGGGGGTCGAATGGTGTAGCCGCACTTCGGATCTTCACATGTCTTTTAATCGGCGTTTTCGCTATTTGAACTAAGTTGTAATGACAGTCCATGTTCGCGATTTTCTGCCAACCGTGAAATTGCCAACCACCACTTCTATTCATGTAGTATTTGCGCCTGACCCAGTCTTTTGGCTTAGTAGGATGGCGTCTAACCGCCCATCGCCAAAGAAGCCAGAAGATTTGATGACCGAGATAGCCGAAGGTTCGTTTTGCAACGCAGTGACGATAATAATTCGCCCAACCTTTCAGTTTAGGATTCAATAGTCTAATAAGATCATTGACTGGCATTGTTGCGTGCTTCTTGATGAGTTCACGCAAGTTTCCCAAGAAAGAGAGAACGTTAGTTTTACTCGGTTTGATGAGCAATTTACCTTTGTACTTCCTTAGGTTAAAACCTAAAAAGTCAAAGCCATCATCTATATGAGTAAGGTGTGTTTTCTCTTCAGAGAGTACCAACCCTCTTTCTTTTAGAAAACCAATTAACCGAGGTTTGATTTCATTAATAAGAACATCTTTTGATGATCCGGTTATTATAAAATCATCCGCATAACCGATGAAGTTAACTCGTTCTCCCGAGCTCTTGCCTACTTCCTTTACAAGCTTTTCTAAGCCCGCAAGTGTCAGTAACATAAGTGTTGGAGAGATAATTCCGCCTTGCGGAGTTCCCTCCGATGTTCGGTAAAACAAACCTTTATCAATATAGCCTGAGCCTAGCCACTGCTTTAGCATTCGTTTGTCTATTTGAACATTTTCAATTAGCCATTCATGCCCGATTTTGTCGAAGCAAGCTTTAATATCCCCCTCCAAAACCCATTTACCTGAGCGCTTAAGACACAAACATTTAAAGCATTGTGCTATAGCGTCAGCAGTACTGCGATTCGGGCGAAAACCGTAGCTGTTAGGATCAGCTATCGTTTCCGATATCGGCTCCAAAGCAAGTAAATACAGAGCCTGTTGCGCTCTATCTATCATGCATGGAATGCCTAGAGGTCTAAGTTTGCCGTTCTTTTTCGGGATGTAGATGCGTCTGAGTGGTTTGGCTCGATAACCTTTACGATTCAATTGATCTACTGCGGTCATCCGACGAGCATCTGTATTCCAGATGACTCCATCTATTCCGGGTGTGTTACTGCCTTTGTTTTGAGACACTCGCTTCACAGCCAGTAGTTTAGCTGATCTTGAGTGTGTTAAGATCCACTGCAAAGCTCTCGCTTTACTGTGTTTTCCCTCTCGGGTTGCTTTTGCAATGCGCATTTGAAGCTTTAATACGTGCAACTCGACAGTTTTCCAATCGATGGATTGCCATTGAATGCTGTTAGGAGAGGCACTAACTTCTAATGAAGCCACCATTTGCGTTTCTCCTTAAATAAAGTTCTTCAAATCATCTTGCAACGGGAGACCAGTTAGAAGTCAGCTCGCTTTCGCGCCAGATATAAACCTGTATCCACTTCATTACAAAGCGGCATTTGCTTTTTCTAACCTCCTTTACCTGCACACCTATCGGCAGTCTTCGCAGACTACTTTCCCGAAAGGGAGATATACAGGCTTACCCTGTTTCGTATGTCGCGTAAAATATCAGGTTAGATGCCCACTATAGTGCGGAGAGCACATCGATCACGAAAGAGTACTGTCCAACTTCTTTCCGGCTCTCATTGCCTTCTTGGCCACAGCGTACAAACCACTTCCGCTGCTTCATCGTATAACGCGCCTTACATGGATTCACTTACGTTCATCATACTGACACCCTAGCACTTACCCGATTTGTGGTTATCAGGAGGAACGTTCTCTCACGATTCAGTTCCCACTCAGTCTAACAACCGAGTTTCGTTACATTGTCGGATTCGCTGCTTTATTCAGAATCCTAGGGTCACCTGGTGATACAGATGGTTCACTCTTATCGTGGTGAACAACGCTCCATACGACTTCAGGTCGCACGGACAAAACCAAGTTAGGAATTGCGGTTGAGTGCTGCTATATCTGATAAATAGATTTTTGGGGGAGATTCATCTTCAAATTCGGTTACTATTCACAGATAATCGAAATATAAAATAAGTTGCATTAATAAACACATAACACGTAGTACAATACTCTGAGCTTTTTCTGGAGTATATACATGTTTAAAAACATAAAATCGATAAAAAATTTTGGTATTTTTAAGGATGCTAAGACTAATGCTGGCCAGCCTTTCTATCAATTCAATCTGTTCTATGGCTTTAACTATTCAGGGAAGACAACATTATCTAGAATCTTCCGTGCGTTGCAGTTAGGTGAAACGCCTGAGGGGTATGAAACTGGTTCGTTTGTAATTGATCAGCATGAAAGCATTTCAATCAAAAGTAACGAGCTCCAAAAGGTTGAGAACCTACGTGTATTCAATTCAGATTACATAGCAAAGAACGTTAATTTTGATGAATCAAGTGTTAGCCCCGTTTTGATTGTTGGTGAACGCAATATAGACTTAGAAAATGAAATTCAAGAACTTGAAGCAGCTATTCCCAACAAAGAACAAGAACGAATAAAAATATTAGAATCAAAGAATAACAAAGAAAAAGAAAAGAACTCACGACTTTCAGCCGTTGGTCGCAATGTCACAGACTTAAACATTCTTGGCAGATCTACCTTCAATGCAGCAAGTGTAAAATCAATGCTTGGTGGTGCAATCGCTGAACATAAACTGACACCAGAGCAACTTAGTGCGTTCACAGATACAGCAAAAGCCACTGCCGTAGCTAGTGCGCCTAAAACAGTAATTACTGTTCCTGATATGACAATTCTCTTAAATGAAGTCGCAGATATCTTGCATACGTCAGTTACACAGATAACCATCGCTGAATTAGATGCAGACAAGAAATTAAGGGACTGGGTTGAAGAAGGTATTGAACATAACGAAGGCCACACGACTTGTCAGTTCTGTCAAAGTCCGATCAATCCAGCACGGTTAGATGAACTAAATACATACTTCTCAAAGGCGTACAAAGAGTTAAGTCAGCGAATTGATTCTGCTATTGCCTCAGTAAAAGCAAAATCATTAATTTCCGGTATTCCTAAAACTAGCCAGTTGTACCCTGACCTACAGGCTGGATTTGATGATCTTAGAAATGAAGTTGAACCACTAAATCTATCTTTTGATGCTGTAAAGCTATCACTAATTAATTTACTAACCGATAAAAAAGAACACATGGCTGAAGATGTCCCCTTCAGTGCTTCAGATTATACTTTGCCAGATGCAACAGAGTTACTTGAAAAATTCAATGCGCAAATAGCAGCGCATAACAAAAGAGCCTCTAATCATTCAACTGAACAGAGACAAGCTATTGAAGCGATCAAGCGTCACTATGTATATCAAGAGTCTCAGGATTACGACCACTCAAATGCAGCATTAGATATAAAAGCATTTAAAGATACTGCTCAAACATTGCAAGATAACATCATTGCTATGAATACACGTGTCGATATCATCAAATCTGAACTGAATAATACTAAGCAAGGCGCCCAAAGCCTTAATAACAACCTAAGACAGTACTTTGGTAAGACAGATATTGAAATTAAACCGATTGCTGGCACTTACAAGTTCATGCGTGAAGACCGAGAAGCCAAGCACTTATCTGATGGTGAACGCACGGCTATTGCCTTTGCGTATTTCATAACGCAGCTTGAAGATGAAGCACTGAAAGATATTAAGCCAATTGTGTATCTAGATGACCCCATATCTAGCCTAGATTCAAACCATATTTACAACGTTCTTGGGATTATTAAAAATAAGCTTAATCATGACCACGTAGAACAGCTATTTATATCTACGCATAACTTTGAATTCTTCAATCTAGTGAAGATGTGGATGTCTTACTATCGTGCAACTAAGGGCAATCAGAAACGTTCGCAGTACTTCTTGATTAACCGTAATGGCGATTATTCGCAAATTGACCAGTTGCCTGACATATTGAAAAATCATAGGTCTGAATACGCTTATCTAATCAGTAAAGTCAAAGAAGCTGTTACCCAACCACAAAACTGTGACGCTATCGCGGTTCAGTCGTATGTCAGAAAGATTATGGAAGTGTATTTTTCTTTTAGGTTCAACCTGACTGATTTCAGAAGGCAAGGGATAGATCATATCGCCCCTAATTTCTTGAAAGGTATTGATGACGCAGAAGTGAAGGCAAACGCATTGTACGAGTACATGAATGAAAAATGCCATGCAAAGTCGATGGAGCTTGGTACTCAACTCCCTCAAGCCGTACAACCACAATTAGTGGCTATTTGGAACATAATCTGCGCTGCTATTGAAATGAATGATAAGCCACACTATGACGCTTATTTCGCTTGATATATTCTTTGCGTTTTGACCTCAACCTAGAGTCAGTGATTCCTAGGCTGACTCCATGGTCGCATAAGAAAATCTAAAAGAAACCGTCGAACTGATATTTATGGTGTTTGCTGCCTCAAACTCATTTTGGGGCAAAACCTTGTTAGAGCAAAAACGCCAATTATGACAAAAAGGTTCAAAAAGTTTCGAACTTTATTGTCCCAGTTCTAGTCATTATTGTTGAGTTCAAAACTTTAATGTTCGACGACAGCTGTGCCCTTCTACTGTTCATTTCACGCAAATAAAAAGCCCCCAATAATTGGCGTCCAACTATTGGGGGTCGCTTTATTCTACTAATGGCCTTTTTATCGCCATTCTTTCATCATTGAATTAGGCGGCGGTTAAAGAACCCATATCAATCACAAAACGGTGCGCTAAATCGCCTTTTGCTAAGCGTTCAAATGCAGAGTTGATTTCATCAATCTTAATCATTTCGCATTCTGGATACACATTGTGCTTCGCGCAGAAATCCAACACTTCTTGAGTTTCCGCAATACCACCAATGAGAGAGCCCGCAACACGGCGGCGGCCAAACACGAGAGGTACTGACATTAGCTCTTCTAAAGGCCCTACTTGCCCGACAATAACGAGTGAACCGTCAACATCTAATAACGGCGTGTAGATATTCACATCGTGCTTAGTTGGCACAGTATCGATAATTAAATCAAACGCATTGAGTGATTGTTGCATCGCTTCATTATCGGTGGATGCTAAGATCCCTTTTGCCCCTAGCTCTTTTGCTTCGGCTTCTTTATTGTTCGAGCGACTGATCACCGTCACTTCAGCACCCATTGCGACGGCCAGTTTAACCGCCATATGCCCTAAACCACCAAGGCCGATAACACCAACCCGTGTGCCTGCTTTCACATTCCACGTACGCAGCGGTGAAAATGTCGTAATACCTGCACATAGAATCGGCGCCGCGCGCGACATATCCATATTGTCTGGAATACGTAAGACAAACTCTTCACGGACCACAATGTGTTTTGAGTAACCACCTTGAGTGATTTCCCCAGTTTCACGATCAGGAGCCCCGTAGGTTGGCGTCATGCCATGACGACAGTACTGCTCTTCACCGTGCTCACACTGGTCACATTCTTGACAAGAATCCACCATACAACCAACAGCGACTTTATCACCTACTTTATAGGTTGCCACGTCGTCACCAATTGCAGTCACTACTCCGACAATTTCATGTCCAGGAACTAAAGGATATGGCTGAGGCCCCCAATCACCATTTACGGTATGTAAATCTGAATGGCACACGCCGCAATAGGTAATTTCAATTGCGACATCATTGCCGCGTAATTCACGACGTTCAAAATGATATGGAACCAATTCAGAATCTGCAGAATGTGCTGCATAACCTACTGTTTTCATTTTCGCTTCCTTTGAATTTAGCTGTATGACTTTTGCAATAGAACGGCTCGAATCATTCTCTGTAGTCTCTTTTACTGAAAAAACTAAAGAGTATTCAATGAGGACGAATATTACTTTTATGAATAAATAATCTTAGTAGAAATTTAAGTGGAAGTGACTGCCTGATAGTCCGAGAATTCTGCCTAATTCTATAATATTTGCCAGATGCTATTTCATAAAACGAAAAGAGCGCCATCATGTGGCGCTCTATATACATTGCACTTAGCAGTTATTTGGCGTTATCAACGGCCATAGACAGCATGAGAGTCTGTGCTAGGCACATAGAAGAGATTTGCGAACGGAAGCCGTCCATTTGTGCTTCACGAATCACAAAAGACACATCACTAAAGGCAGAAAGTGGGCTGACCATACTATCGGTAATCGCAATCTGTTTGGCGCCCTTTTCAACACCTAATTGGACCAAATCGACCACTTCTTTAGAATAAGGTGAATAGCTAATGGCAATCACGACATCGGTCGGTTTCACTAATGCCAATTGTTCACGGAACATGCCGCCTAAGCCATCAATTAAAAAGGTTCGACGTTCTAAGTGGCGGAACGCGTAAGTTAAGTAAGAAGCGACACTAAAAGAACGCCTTAAACCAATCACGTAGATATTTTCCGCGTTATTGAGTAACTCAACGGCAAGCGCCAAATCCTCTTTATTAATGGAGTTAGGTAACTGCTTAAGTGCCGTGGCGTTCACCATGCTGAACGTTTTTAAAATCTCACTGGGCGATTCTGGTGCATCCATACCGTCATCATTGGTTTGACGATATAGCTTAACTCGTTCGGTATAACTTACGGTATCTTCCATCAAGTTATCCCGGAATACTTGTTTCATTTCATTAAAACCATCATAGCCAAACGCATTCGCAAAACGAATTAATGTAGAAGGTGGAACATCGGCTTTTTTGGCTATTTCCGCTATGGTATCAAAAGGAATAGTACTGCTATTATCTAGCACATATTGTGCGATCTGCTTTAAACGTTTACTTAAACTACTATAACGAGCACGGATCTCTTCCTGTAGCTCCGCAAGTTGTGTTGTTGTTGTCATAATGTTTGTCATCTATGCTTCTGTTAATGAATAGAAAGCCCAAATAAGATTAAATTTGACGAAGGTGTTCCGGTTTTTATTTTTTTAATACAAATATTTCACGTTCCGTGTGGAACTATAAAGGAAATGCTCTCAAATTTCTATCTTAGGTGATAAAAAAGCCAGCAAAATGCTGGCTTTTTAAAACGATGGTTTATTTGGCAGGTCTTACTTCACGCCAATAACCAATCAAGCGTAGATAGTTTTCTGAAACTGCTTGAATCAGTTGATAATCATCATATTCACCAGCCAACCATTGCTTCGATGGTTCACCGAAGATAGTACGGCCAACTGCGAAACCTTTCACTTTTTCTACATCTTTCGCGTTAGCAAAGCCAGCTTTCAACTCATCACTTGGAGCATCAAGACCAAGAATAACGATGCCACGGCAATATGGGTCATATTGGTCAATCAAACCACTGATAGTGTCCCAATTTGCTTTTTCTTTTAGTGGAGGAAGTTTCCACCAATCCGGTTTCACGCCCAAATCGTAGAAGCGCTGTACAATCGTTGCGTAGTGTTTTTCATCTTTATCAG
This sequence comes from Vibrio eleionomae, assembly GCF_009874545.1. Lineage (NCBI taxonomy): Bacteria > Pseudomonadati > Pseudomonadota > Gammaproteobacteria > Vibrionales > Vibrionaceae > Vibrio > Vibrio eleionomae. Next base: position 80,601 of record NZ_WEKT01000009.1, read on the forward strand.
CTGAATCGGCTGGAAGAATCAATTCAAGAAGCAATTCATGGCCAGATTGGCAGCATGCTTGATACACTTCTGTCACCAATGCTTCTTGCTCTTCACGCATCGCTTGTGTGTCATTTGGGTGGTAGAAGAACAGGCATTTCACAACATGTTCTTGTGGCCATGAAATTAGTTGAGAACCGATATTACCGTGTTCTAAGCGCAGTGGACGAGAACTTGGCATTTCAATTGGTCGACCGATCCACCAGTTATTACCAGTAATTTCATTCAATGCATCTTGGCCAAAGGTCGTGTCCGCCAAAATGCCACTGGAGTGATTCAGCCCTGCCGCTTCTGCCGTTTGGCGTGCAGCTTGTAGCAATAACTGCTTCAACTGTGGAATGCGACTTTCATCAGCGCCAACTTCTTCACACATATCGGTTAATTGACGACGATGGTCAAACGCGAAGACACACAATTCAGGCCATTCTTGTTTGCGTGTAGTCACACGGTGTAAGTGATTCAAAAGTTCATCTTTATCAGGGCGAGGAACATCTTTATCACGTAGTAAGTAATTATCCAGCTCAGCTTTAGTTGGCATAGCAGGTGCACAACCATGGCGAGAAACCACCAATGCACCACAAGCGTTTGCGTAACGGCAGCTTTGTTCCCAACTTTCGTCGTTTAAGTAGCCACGTAGCAAGCCAGACATAAAGGCATCGCCAGCACCTAACACGTTCAGTACTTTGACTTTGACGCCACTTTGTAGCGCAACGTCATCCCAGCTTGCTGGAATTGGACCTTCAAATACAGAACAGCCATCCGCTCCGCGTTTACACACCAATGCTGCATCAGTAAATTCACGGACTTTACGTAGCGCGGCCAATGTATTTGTGGTACCACCGGCAATATGGAACTCTTCTTCTGTACCGACAATAAGGTCGAAGTTACCTAATACTTCTTGCAATGATTTAGTCACTGCATCAGATTCGATAAAACGTGTTTCACCGTCGCCTAGAGAAGTTAATCCCCATAAAACAGGACGATAATCGATATCAAGCGCACGTTTTAGACCATGTTTTTTAGCATATTCTAGTGCTTTTAGTACCGCACCACGGGTATTTGGGTGAGACAGGTGGGTACCTGTAATCGCCAATGCACGAGATGATGCGATGTAGTTTTCATCGATATCATCTTCACACAATGCCATGTCTGCACAGTTGTCACGGTAGAAAATCAATGGGAAAGTGTCTTGGTCTTTAATCCCTAGAATAACTAATGCAGTTAATCTTTCTTTATCTGTAATAAGACATTGGGTATCACAACCAACACGTTGCAATTCTTCGCGCAAAAAGCGTCCCATGTGCTCATCACCGACACGAGCCAGCATCCCTGATTTTAAACCTTGAATAGCTGTACCGTAAGCTACGTTACCAGACGATCCCCCTAGGTATTTAGAGAAAGAATTCATGTCTTCCAAACGTGAGCCAATTTGTTGTCCATATAAGTCTAATGCGACGCGACCTATACAGATGACATCCAGTTGTTTATTCACCTCGTTCATCTTGCAATCCTCATACTCGTAGATGCGATGGGATTATTATTAGGAATAAAAATTTCATTTTCAACGAATTTTGAAACAACTTGAGCTATTCATTTCATTTTCCTTTAAAAAATTCCACTTTCATCACAATTCAAAAACAGCACACCTATAGATAAAGCCTTTATATACAGTGAACTAGCGTTAAAAATCGCTTAATTTGATCCACCTCTCACAATGAAATATTAATTTTATTTTCTATTCCAATGAAAAAATAGCTGCTTATAATGGACTCGTTGATTGATATGAATATCTACCCTATTTCAACCCGCTCGGTTGTCGTGAACAGGAACCAAGACAATGAAAACAATTCGACTCACAGTGGCTCAAGCCTTAGTAAAATTTCTGGACAATCAGTACGTCAGTGTTGATGGACAAGAAATTAAATTCGTTAAAGGCATTTTTGGTATCTTCGGGCACGGAAACGTGTTGGGACTCGGCCAAGCCTTAGAACAAAATGCAGGGGATTTGGAAATCCACCAAGGACGTAACGAACAAGGTATGGCACATGCTGCCATCGGTTTTGCAAAACAGTCTTTACGTCAACAAATTTATGCGTGTACTTCCTCTATTGGTCCTGGTGCTGCCAACATGGTAACAGCTGCAGCAACTGCAACTGCTAACCACATCCCATTATTGCTACTACCTGGTGATACTTACGCAACTCGCCAACCAGATCCCGTTTTACAACAAGTAGAACAACCTCATGATTTGAGTATCAGTACTAATGATGCCTTCAAACCGGTATGTAAATACTGGGATCGTGTGACTCGTCCAGAGCAGTTAATGACCGCTTGTATCAACGCGATGCGTGTATTGACCGATCCTGCAGACACAGGCGCAGTCACTATTGCTCTACCACAAGATGTGCAAGGTGAAGCGTACGATTACCCTGATTACTTCTTTACTAAACGCGTTCACCGTATTGAACGTCAAATCGCGACAGAAGAATCGTTGCAAGATGCTGTTGAACTGATTAGCGCAGCGAAAAAACCTCTGCTGATTTGTGGTGGCGGTTTGAAATACGCACAAGCTGGCGACATTCTTAGCCAATTTAGCGAAAAATTTGCGATTCCATTTGCTGAAACTCAAGCTGGTAAAGGGACATTAGTTTCAGAACACCCTTATAACGTGGGTGGTATCGGTGAAACTGGCTGTCTGGCAGCGAATACACTGGCTAAAGAAGCGGATTTGATTATCGGGGTGGGTACTCGTTATACCGACTTCACTACATCTTCAAAATGGATTTTCCAAAACCCAGACGTCAAATACGTCAACATTAACGTTAGCCGCTTTGATGCCTTCAAGTTGGATGGTGTACAAGTGGTTGCCGATGCAAAACAAGCACTAACCGCTCTTGGCGACAAACTGAATACCACAGGTTATCGCGGCGGTTGGGCTGATGAAATTCAATCCGTGCAAAATGAGTACATTAAAGAACGTCAACGTTTATACGCTGTTGAATTTAATGAAAAAGAGTTTGTTCCTGAAATTGATGACCACTTACCACGTGAACAAGTATTTAAAGAGTTCCAGGCCTTAACTGATTCAGTGCTTACCCAAACCCGCGCATTAGGCATGGTGAATGATTTAATCCCAGAGAATTCCGTGATTGTTGGTGCTTCAGGTAGCTTACCTGGCGATTTACAACGTATTTGGAAGACTCGTAGTCCAAACAGTTACCACGTTGAATATGGTTACTCTTGTATGGGTTACGAGGTCAATGCTTCTTTAGGGGTCAAATTGGCCAACCCAGAAAAAGAAGTATTCACATTGGTAGGGGATGGCGCATTTATGATGCTTCATTCTGAGTTGGTCACCTCGATTCAAGAACGCCAAAAGATCAACGTCATCGTATTCGATAACATGACCAATGGTTGTATCAACAACCTGCAAATGGAACACGGTATGGACAGTTTCTACACAGAATTCCGCTTCCGTGACCAACGTTCAGACCGTTTAGACGGTGGTTTTGTCCCAATGGATTTTGCCAAAATTGGTGAAGGCTATGGCTGTAAAACCTACCGGGTGACTACTGTAGAACAACTTAAAGCCGCGCTAGATGACGCAGTAAAACAAGATTGCTCAACCGTGATTGATGTAAAAGTTCTACCAAAAACCATGGTGCATAAATACTTTAGCTTCTGGCGTGTCGGTGTCGCTCAAGTATCAGAAAGTGACCGTATTAATGAAATCACTAAAGTGATCAACGAAAAAGTCAGTCAATCAAGACAGTACTAAGCCTGAACGGATTAGTTGATAAGACCTATCGATATTACTAACTAAGAGGGGCCGTAAGCCCCCTTAATTCCTACCCTACGTAAAGGAGCTGTTCAAAATGAAAATTGCTTTCGACGTCGATGTTATTCGCCCATTGGGCATCACCCAAATGGTGCACAAAGTCGCAGACTGGGGCTACAAATACATCGAACAATCTCCTCACCCACAGATCAACCCATTCTACCGTCACCCTAAAGCGGGCCGTGACATCATGAATGAATATAAACGTGCGCTACGTGAAACTGGCGTAGAAATCTCATCGTTTATTGTGGTGTATCGTTGGTCTGGTCCAGATGAAGCTCGTCGCCAAGCGGCAGTGAAAAACTGGAAACGTATGATTGAAATCGCCGTTGAGATGGGCGTTGAAGTCATCAATACCGAACTATCGGGCGATCCTAATCAACCAGAAATCTGTGAAGAGATGTGGTACAAATCCATGGAAGAAATTCTTCCAATCATCGAACGCGAAGGTATTCGTATCGAAATCCAATCACACCCTTACGATTTCTGTGAACTAAACAACGAAACCGTTGATCTTGTACAATCACTGCGCAGTGATAACGTCACTTATCTGTACAGCTCACCACACACTTTCTTCTACGATAAAGGTAAAGGCGATGTTCGCTCTATGATCGAATACTGTGGTCAGGACCTTTCTCATGTGTTGATTGGCGATACCTACAATCACACGAAACCAAACCGCTACATTGTTAACCCACCGGGTGTGGACGCAACGATTCACCAACACGTTGGTATGGGTGAAGGTGAAGTCGACTTCGATGGTATTTTCCAAGGTCTACGCGATACCGGTTTTGCTCAACGCAAATTTAAAGTCGGTGGTGACCCTATTGTGGCAGCGGCTCTATTTGGTTTCCCTGAAAAAATGGATGTCCAAGCAATAGAAACGCGCGAACGAATTGAACGTGAGCTTTTGCTCTGATGTGAGGTGCGCATCTCATCACTCCCAACTCTTGAGATAACGCACAACTAAGGTGGCTTTCCTTTGGGAAGGCCACTTTCTTTTTATTCTCTTAAGCATTAATGAACCATCACAGATTTGTCGATGTGAAACCATCATCATTGATGCAAATTAACTTAAGCATGAACGATATGAAACAGCAGCGAAGCGCCGATTTACTTCTTTTATTGACTACTTTTATCGCCGGTTGGGGTTGGATTTTTTCCAAAGAAGCGACCGTTGAAATGCCTATTTTCGGTTTTATTGGCCTGCGTTTTACTGCCGGTGCCATTATTATCGCTTGTCTTGGCTTTCATGCCTTCAAAGGCATCACATCCAAACAATGGGGCTACATGCTTATTGGGGGATTACTCCAAGCAATATCGATCGATTTCTGGATGTACGCGGTAGCCACTGCCACTACTCTCGGTGATGGTGCATTTATTATGAGCCTGTCGATGCTCATCGTCCCGCTGCTTGACCTTATTTGGCTTCGTACAATGCCTTCAAGTGCATACTGGCGTTCATTACCGATTGCGATATGTGGCCTCGGATTACTGACCTTCAATCACAACGCGTCATTTTCTCCCTCGCAAGGCTGGTTTTTAATCGCTGCTTTAACTCAAGCGGTCTATTTCCGCTTCAATAGCTACTTTTCTGCACGGGTTCCCGTCACGCCACTGACGTCGATCCAACTGGCGGTAACCGGTATAGCCTCACTGATTATTTCCGGAATTTGGGAACACTGGCCAAGCCACTTCTCGACTGAAACTTGGAGTTGGTTTGTTGCCAGTGTCGTCATTGCTACCAGCTTACGTTTTTGGATTCAACTACGTGGACAGAAGAACACGTCACCAACCAATGCTGCCGTCATCATGATTATGGAGCCAGTATTCACCTTATTAATTTCGGCCTACTGGTACAGCGAACAATTGCCAGCCAACAAACTCGCTGGTTGTTCATTGATCTTATGTGCTCAATTGTTCTATCGATTTACGCTTCACCGACAAATGAAGCATCGCGATGCACACCCTGTTTAAAAACAGTAAAGGGCGTGTAGAACTAAAATGCCCAACACTGCCGTTGCCGAGCTTGGTCTGTGCTCTTAGCGACCGTGCTGAATCCTGCACCTAATCCATTAAGGTGTATTCATATTTTTACATAAATTAATAACACTATATTAACTTAACAGGTCTAATGAAGGGTACAATCGATTGCATAACTACTGTTAAATAAGTGCTAGCCTTGCCCTCATTGCTCGCCTCTTATCAGGACAGGCTCGCTAACGCCACTCGTTAACCTAATGCTCGCACTGGGTTTGGTTACGTTTGCCTAGTGATTCATCATTTGGCTAATGAGGACTGGCACGATTAACAGCGCTCACAACAATGAGGAGAAGGCCACCATGAACACGCTTTCAAAAGAAGACTCTCGTCTTTTACGTATTGTATTCGGCATGTATTTTTCCTATATGACAATAGGGCTCGCGCTGCCTGCAATCGCTTTATACGTTCAGCAACAGCTCGGACTTAGTAACCTTTTTGTCGGTTTGGCTATCGGTGCTCAATTTATTACTACCCTTTTAACCCGTAACTTTGCTGGTAAACGTGCCGACCAATCTGGAGCAAGACAAACCACTTGGTTGGGTATGGCCTGTTGTGCCGCGTCTGGGCTACTCTATCTTGCCTCAACGCCCTTTACTTATCAGCCTGCCGTCGCTTTTGTGATTTTGATTCTTGGCCGGATCATACTCGGTTTTGGTGAAAGCATTATTTTAACCGGAAACCTTGCATGGGGCATTGGTTTGGTTGATGCAACGCATTCAGGAAAAGTGATGTCTTGGAATGGCATGGCAACCTATGGAGCCTTGGCTACGTCTGCGCCTATCGGCTTATGGGTGTATCAAACGGGCGGTTTCGGCGCAGTCGGTCTTGTGACGTTATTACTGCCAGTGATTGCCACCGTCTTTATTGTTGGTGTGCCCGCTGTGCCAATTAAATCCGGTAAACGTGCCCCATTTACCACTGTGATTCGAAAAATCTGGCAGCCCGGGTTAGCGTTGGGTTTACAAGGCACAGGCTTTGCTGTGATCAGTAGCTTTGTGGTGCTGTATTTTCACCATCAAAACTGGGCGATGAGTGGTTTTGCGTTATCTGCGTTTGGGATTTCGTTTGTTCTAACTCGTATTGCCGTCGGATCGCTACCCGATAGAATTGGCGGAGTCGAGGTCGCTAAATATTGCTTTGTGGTTGAAGTGATTGGCTTAGCACTGTTAGGCGCTGCGCCTAATGCGATTTTAGGACTTATCGGCGCGGCATTAACTGGAGCCGGTTGTTCCATGATTTTCCCATCGTTAGGCATCATTGTGGTTGACCGCGTTGAACCGCAAAGTCGCGGCACAGCATTAGGTGCATACTCTGCATTTCAAGATATCGCCTACGGGGTTACGGGACCATTTACTGGCGTTATCGCTAACCATTATGGCTATCGAGACATCTTTTTTCTTTGCGCCATCTTCGCCGCCGTCGGTTTCGTAGGGGTATTAAAAATGCGCCAACAGCATGCAGCCCGAACTCACAGCCACTCCCACTAATTAGTAAAATTTAGCCATAAAAAAACGAGCAATATTGCTCGTTTTTTTCGCTTAACCATTGACTTATCACATCGACATTATTTGGTGATTTTTTCGATCTGCTCGTCGATGTTTTTGCCAAGCTGATCTTTCTGCTCATTAAATGACTTCATTGCAGCGTCGGTCTTTTTATCTACACTGCCTTTCACATCATTGGCAAATTCTGTGGTGTCTTTCTTAAGTTCATCCACAAACTTAGCGCCTTGGCTAAGTTTTTCATTCGCTTTATCTGCTGCTTTATTAAGATCTTCAGAAAGTGATTTTGCTTTATTTTTTAAACTACTAAACATGAGGTGTTATCTCTTTTTTTACGATATTTTTATTGGTTGGTTTTCCAACCTCTAGCCAGTTTTCAGAAGGCCAGAGTGAAAGAGAGTCGTCATGTATAAATTTTGAGCCTCATGACTCATCTCTGTCACCGATATCGCAAGCGAGCTGATGATAATCAAAGCGATTACAGTATTCGTTGCAAACCTTCTTCTAACGCGGTCGCAACCCTACCGAAAACCCACAAAGACCACCATGCCCACAATAATAAACCTTGATCTCGCTCCAGAAGTTAAACCATCTGCAACAAACACGTCGGGTTAATTATATTTAAATCAATAACTTTTAGCCTTATTCATGATGCGGATGCCATTACCCAGTGGTCCTCTCCCACTTGCTGATAATGCCGTTTGGGCGCAACATAATCCAAATCTCGAATAGGACTTTTCAGCTCCGATATCTCTTGCTCTCGTTTTAAATGACGTCGTTTCGGGTCTGCCACTGGCACCGCTTGTAACAGCTTTTTGGTGTAAGGATGCTGCGGTGAATTAAACACCGCTTGTCTTGGACCAATTTCAACAATCTCACCCAAATACATCACAGCAACACGATGACTAATTCGCTCGACCACCGCCATATCATGAGAAATAAACAAATACGCAAGATTGCGCTGCTGCTGCAAATCCATCAATAGATTCACAACTTGAGCTTTAACCGACACATCGAGCGCCGACACAGATTCATCGGCAATGATCAATTTCGGATCAAGCGTTAATGCGCGAGCAATGGCGATCCGCTGGCGCTGACCACCAGAAAATTCATGCGGATAACGGCGTAACATGTCAACGGATAGACCCACTTGCTCAATTAGATCAGCGGCTTTCTTTTTCGCTTCCGATTTGGTCGCCAATCCATGTTCGAGAAGTGGTTCGATCAAGGTTTCTTCCACCGTCATTCGCGGATTTAAACTGGCAAATGGGTCTTGGAAGATAAACTGAATATCACGGCGCATTTTGCGTAAATCCGCTTTATTTAACGAACGCACATCGTAACCATTAAATTCAACGTAGCCACTGTCTGGCTCTACCAAACGCATTAATGAACGGCCCGTCGTCGACTTGCCACATCCCGACTCACCAACAAAAGAGAGCGTTTCTCCGGGGTAAACACAAAAACTGATGTCTTCAACCGCATGTACCGCTGCGGTTTGGCGTGACCAAAAACCGCCATGAATGGGAAAACGCGTAGTTAAGTTTTTCACTTCAAGTAACGGCAACTGCCCCTCTAAGAGAGCTGGCTGCGGAGCGTAATGAATCGGTTCACCACTTTGCTCTTCTAATTGAGGAAACTTAATCGGCTCATGACTATCGGCCACTTCACCCAGTTTCGGGACTGCATTAAGCAACATGCGAGTGTAATATTGCTCAGGCTCAGCAAACAGCTTCTCGGTGGTGTTCTCTTCCACTTGGTGACCACGAAACATAACTAAGGTACGGTCAGCGACTTCTGCAACCACCCCCATATCATGAGTGATAAACAACACCGCCATCCCCTCTTCTTGTTGCAGGGTTTTAATTAAATCCAAGATTTGCCCTTGGATGGTGACATCCAAAGCGGTCGTTGGCTCATCCGCAATCAGCAACTTAGGCTTTAGCGCTAGAGCCATCGCAATCATTACTCGTTGGCGCATACCGCCAGAAAACTGATGCGGATATTCATCAAACCGTTGCTGTGCATTAGGAATGCGGACTTTATTGAGTAATTCGATGGTTTGCTCACGCGCTTCTTTATGACTGCAATGTTGATGAACTTTTAATAATTCAGCGATTTGCTCCCCCACCGTAAAAGCAGGGTTAAGCGATGTCATCGGCTCTTGGAAAATCATTGCAATATCGTTTGCACGGATTTGCCGCATCGCTTTATCCGACAATGTCGTCAGCTCTTGGCCAGCCAATTTTATACTGCCAGAGATCCGACTCTGCCGCGGATTCAACAAACGCATAATGGATAATGACGTCACGCTCTTACCTGAGCCGGACTCACCCACTATCGCGAGTGTTTCACCAGGATAGACACAAAAGTGAATATCTTCGATCACGGTTTTCCAACGATGTTTATCACGAAACTGAGTCGATAAATTTGTGACTTCAAGTACGGGTGCCTGCCCTGGCATACGATTCTCCAACAACATAATCTCTATCAAAAGCGGCCGCTAAGCCGCTCTAATGGTATGAATTTATTTTTAACTAAGATGCATTTTGGCGGCTAGCAAACGCCTTCGGCGTATAATCAAACTCGCGATCAAATGGGAACGTCAGCACTTTTTTGCGCGGTCTTGGTAAACGCTCAACATACTGATCGACCACTCCCTGCGATAAGGCCATTAAATTAGGGCTTGCCAGTGGTGCTAAGTCTGGCGATAGATAACCTGACTTCACGACTAAAATACCCACTTCTTTTACATCGATGCCTAATAGCTCAAAGTCACTCAAGTTATGATATGGACGGCGACGCTCACACACTACGACATCGATGCCGCCTGTGCTCAAAATTGCCTGTGGCGCAGTCTCAACCGTAGCATCAATCAAGCGTTTCACAGTAAAATTAGCCGTCGCAGAGCCCCCTTTCGGATCGAGACTTGCACCAATGGTTAAGGCTAGTTGAGCGCCCACACCTGCTTTAAACGCAGCTTGGGTTGCCGCTTTATCAGCGATACCTGCAACTACAACATTTTGCGCATCTTGCTGGATAAGTTCCGCTAGCACATCACCACGGTCACCGACACCGCCGCCGGTTGGGTTATCTCCAGAATCCGCTAAGACAACGGGATGAGTTTGTGACTCTTTTGCCCAGCGTACACACTCTTCAACCGTGCCGGTTTGGCACCCAAAAGCAAACGTTTCGCGCGCTTGCCAATAATCTAAAGCCAGTTTCTCTGCCTGCGCTTTGAGCACCGCCTCATCTGTGCCAGTTAACACGGCACACGCGGTGCCTCGTGGTTCATCAGCCCAAACATACCCGACTAATAACGAAGCATCCCAAACACCATCAAGCTTATCGATGTCGGGTAACTGAGCATAGAGTTGCCCTGCGGGTTCATCTTCCGTACTGGTTTGTTCGCCAGCCAACACGACCGGCACAGGACACCAATACAGTTTGGGTTTTACGCCAGTTTGAATACTCTTAACCAACATATCCACAGAGCGACGCTGGGTTTCTTCAATATCAATATGCGGTGCAGTGCGATAAGCCGAGTACATATTGATTTGATCGATGATTGTTTGCGACACGTTGCCGTGTAAGTCATAACTTGCGCTAATTAAGCAATCCGGCCCTACGACCTCGCGAGTCGCGCTAATCCAATTCGCTTCCGCATCTTCCATGCCTTCCACATACATAGCACCATGCATTGCAAGATAAACACCATCAACAGGCAGCGCCTTTTTCAAACCCACCAAAAATCGACGCTTGAATTCGTCATAGGTTTCTTTAGCAACGGGACCACCAGGAATGGCACGCGCATGCAGCGTTGGAATAAACTCTGCCGGATAATCATTCAGAAAAGCAAAACTTGGGTGCTCAAGCAATGCCTCTCCTTCAGTCACTCGAAATTCATCCTGATAAGTAAGCACTGGGTTGTATGTGCTGCATTCAATATGAATGCCTCCAACAGCAATACGCATATCTCTTCCTTTTTGAGTCTATGTGATACCGAGCATCGCAATGCGCTCGGTATTACTGATATAAAAACTGGTAAATCGCCACGCTTGCAGCGGCATAAGGCCAACTTTGCGGTGTGATCACAAATGGTTTAATTTCAATTTTGTCTGCAATATTAGGCAATACATTGGCCATCATGCTCTGTTTAACAATGGTGGCAAATAGTCCTTCAAAATAGTGTTCCGGGTGGGCGAGTAAGACTCGTTCTGGATCATTGATTTGGATAATGTTCGCCATCGCCAACCCCAAGGCATTACCCGCACGATGCAAAATTCGCACGGCCGGGGAATGCCCTGTAGCAGCTAACGCTTCAAGTTCAGGAATTGTCACTGCCGACAGTTGCTCTTGCTGCGCTTGTTCGCGAATGGCAATGAGCGATGCGACCGTATCCAGACAACCGCGTTTACCACAGCGGCAAGGCAAATTATTAGGCTCTACTGTCGTATGCGCTATCTCACCTGCACCACCATGAGCTCCTCGATAAAGCTGACCATTAATAAAATGTGCCGAGCCAATCCCCTCACCCAGAGTAATTAAGGTGAAATCTTTCACATCACGAGCATGGGCGAAAAGGTGCTGAGCAATCGCCAAAGATTTCGCATCGTTTTCCATACAGACAGGAATCGAGAGAGCATGCGTCTGGACCAGAGAACGCTCTAGCATGTCAGCTAAAGGCACATCCACCCAATCAAGAATGGTCGATTTTAAACAGCGGTCACGTGATTCAGTCACGACACCAGAAAGAGCAATACCAATACCTAATACTGACTCGCGACTTATTTCTCCCTGTTCAATCAACAGTGGAATTTGCTCGGTGATTAAGGCGACGAGTCGCTCGGGCTGCCGTTCAATCTCACATTGGCGGTGAGCATGGACCTCACCGTTAAGATCGAGCAGTAACAACTCTAATTGTTCATTAAGTAGAGAAACACCAATAAAAAAGCTGTGCCCGCTCTGCAAAGCCAATAGTACTGATGGTCTCCCTTGGCCTGTTGCACTTGCGGCTTCTTCTTCGAGAAAACCCAGTTCTAGCAACTGGCGCACCGGGTGGCTAATGGCTGTTTTACTAATACCAAGTGCGCGCGCTAAAGCGGTTCGGCTTAAAGGGCCCCCGCGATGAATGAGCGTAACAATGGATTGCTGTGATGAATCGAGCATTAGAGATCTTTTTTTAACCTGTTTGTCTTGACAATACTGAGTGAAAATGAATAAATCAACTAATTAGTTTTATATAATTACAAAATAACCTATTTTTAGTTAACTTATATGATTATTTAACTAAAAATGCACCAAAGACGTGCTAATCAGCACCTAATTAGGGCAATAAAGTCACAATATAGGACTAATTATGCATGTTATTGCAATAAATTAACTTTAATGAAGAAGTTAATAGCGAATACACAAGCTCAAGGGCCATATAGGCAATAGGACACTAAGAGCATCAACGGAAAGACGTGAGGGAATCACATGCAACATACCAAGCGACACAATTGGCGCGGGCGAGTGCTTTCATTAAGCAAAATCGCTCTACTCTGCCTACCCCAAATGGCCTTAGCATCAACAGTGACTATCATGCAAAGCGAACCTCCGCGTAGCATGGATCCAGGCGATCAAACCGCCACCTATACTTTCAATATGCTCGACCCTATGTATGAAGGCTTGGTGCGCTTTAATAAAGAAAAGCAGATCATTCCAGCACTGGCGACCAGTTGGGAAAACGACAAAACCGGCAAAGTGTGGACATTTACGCTACGTAAAGATGTCACCTTCCATGATGGAACGCCGTTTAACGCCAAAGCCGTGGTGTATAACATCCAGCGTCATTTAGATAAATCACGCGGCCTGGCTGCCAGTGGGCGTTTACGCAATGTGATTGCGAGCGTGAAAGCACAAGGCGATGACAAAGTCGTTATTACACTGAAAAAAACGTTCCCGACATTTCTTAACTTAATGACCTCTGGCGCGGCAATGATGGTTAGCCCTAAAGCTGACAAAGCCGGAACATTAAGTATGCAAGCTGACGGTACTGGCCCTTATGAATTTGTAAAATACAAAACTGGTGAATACGTTTTGGAAAAACGTAATCCGGATTATTGGGGTAAAACGACCGGCGCTGACGATCTGAAATGGACGTGGAGCGAAGAGATGTCAGTAATGAATATGGCGATTCAATCAGGTGAAGCTGATGTGATTAACCCAGTGCCACCGCAGTTTGCTCGTTTATTACAGAACAATCCTAACGTTTCATTAAATCGTTCACCGGGCTCGGCAGTATTCTGGGTCGCACTCGATACGAAAATGAAACCGCTCAACGACATTCGTGTTCGCCAAGCTCTAAACTTTGCGACGAATCGTGACACACTGGTTAAAGCCGTATCATTTGGCTACGCGAAACCGGCTAATTCACCGTTGGCCTCTATCGCACCAGGATACGATGCCAAACTGAATGACTATCCATACAATATCGAGAAAGCCAAAACGCTGCTTAAAGAAGCAGGTTATCCGAACGGATTTAGCATGTCGATTGCTGTGCAAGGCCCTGACGCTCGTACCGCACAAGTATTGCAAGCCATGTGGAAGAAGATTGGCGTTCAACTTGATGTCAAACAGATGGAAAGCGGTGTGTGGACCAAAGCAGCGTTTGCTAATGCTGAAGAAAAAGCCAAATTGGGTGTGAGCTCGGTACTCGCTTCATGGTCATCAGGTCTAGTGGGTAACGATAACCAACTGCGCCCACTGTATGATTCGCGCAGCTTTGCACCGAGTGGCGCTAACCTCGGTTTCTACAAAAACAGTGAAGTGGACAAGCTAATCGATCAAGCATCGTCATCACTTGATGCAAACAAGCGTGCAGCACTGTACGTCAAATTGCAGAAACTGATCAGTCACGATGCGCCACAAGTATTGCTTTATTATCAAGATGATCTTTATGCATCAGGTAAAAATATCAAAGGCGTAGAGATGATCCCTGGTGGTAATCTGGTGGTACGCAATGCCACAACCAGCGCGCAATAATGGTTAAGCGGTAACATGAAGTCATACATCATTAAAAAACTGTTCGCCTTTCCTTTTATTTTGATTGGCGTCTCTTTAGTGGTCTTCATTGCCATACGCTCATTACCGGGCGATCCCGCCCGGTTAATGGCAGGCAACCAAGCCACGCCAGAAGCTGTACAAGATATGCGAGTGCGTTTAGGACTCGAACAGCCCCTTCCCGTTCAATATATTAAATTTGTCGAAGGTGCCGTACAGGGCGATTTCGGGCACTCGTTAAAATCTAAGCAACCAGTGCTGTCTGAAATTTCAGAGCGCCTACCCTACACTCTCATTCTTGCATTGCTCGCCTACATAGTCGCCATTGTTGTCGGGGTACCGGCAGGCATGCTCGGTGCGGTGTATCAACACCGGGCGATTGACCAAATAGTGATGATATTGGCCATCACTGGCGCTTCAGTCGCAAACTTCTGGCTCGCACTACTTGCCATGAACTATTTTTCTGTTGAGCTGCATTGGTTGCCTTTGTTGGGCGCAACCAGTTGGAAGAGCTACATTCTCCCTACCTTAACGCTCGCAATATTTCCAATGGCAGTCGTCGCCCGTATGACACGTTCTGGCGTTATCGATGTGCTATCTGCCGATTATATTCGCACGGCGAAAGCCAAAGGCTTATCCCCTGTTCGTATCTATTGGCTGCACGCGTTTCGTAATGCTTTAGTGCCTATTGTTACTATTATCGCACTCAATTTTGGAAGCTTAATTGGTGGTGCCGTTGTGACCGAATCTCTATTTAACTGGCCTGGTATTGGCCGTTTATTGGTTGATTCTGTGCGTTATCGTGATTACCCAGTGATTGAAGGGGTAACCTTAGTGGCGGTAAGCGGCGTGGTATTGATGAACTTGCTTGGTGAAGTAGTCATCGGTTTCTTAAATCCAAAGATCAGGTTTAACTAATGGAATTGACAGAAAAACGCGCAGGATCAGAACGACTGCAGATACTTTGGTACCATCTTTCAACTCACTCTAGCTTGGTACTCGGCGGCATTTTAGTGGCTATTTTGGCCCTAGCCGCATTATTTGCCCCGTGGCTCACTCACTATGATCCTGCTGCGCAAGATTTATTAAGCACCTTACAACCGCCTTCACTGACACATTGGTTTGGTACTGATGATTATGGCCGTGATATTTTCACGCGGGTGATTTACGGCGCACGTATCACCATTTTAGAAGTGCTGCTAAGCGTTGGCTTATCCATGCTCATTGGTGTTCCACTTGGGGTGTTAGCTGGGTTAGGTCACCGCCGCCTTGATCAAGTGATCATGTGGGTGATGGATATTATTTTTGCTTTCCCAGGGATTGTATTAGCCATATTGATCGTCAGTGTGTTGGGAGAGGGATTAGTGAATATGCTGATTGCCATCTCCATTTTCTCTATTCCGGTGTACGCTCGTTTGAGCCGTAACTTAACCCTCAATATTAAGACTCAAGAATACGTTGAAGCCGCTCATTCCCTAGGGGTGCGTCATTCTAGAATCATTACTCGTTACGTTATTCGTAATGCGATTGGTCCTTTGATCGTGCAATCAACGCTGACCGCAGGTAGTGTCGTCCTTTCCGCGGCAAGCCTCTCGTTCTTGGGATTAGGGGTACAACCACCCAGCCCAGAATGGGGCACAATGATGAGTGATGGCCGTAACTTCCTCGGCTTAGATATTTATCTTTCGCTGTTTCCTGGTTTAGCCATTTTGGTCACAGTGCTGGGCTTTAATATTCTTGGTGACGGTCTTAGCGATTTGCTTGATAGCCGTTCTTAACCGCTTACAACATCAGCAGGAGGGAATGATGTTTCCTCCTGCTATGCACATCACCTTCCACTATCAACCGTCTCTGATCACTCTTCCACCGCAAAGCGTGCTTGTCTTGCCTGCTGCACTGTACATTGGGTTTGAGCCATCAGTTCAGACAACGTCAGGTTCGGCTGCTCTCTTAACAGGCGCTGAAGTTTATCTGCCAACGGTTCAAGCAGGGTTTGATTCTGAGCGAGTACAGGCGCAATTTTGTTAATCACAAACTTTAAGGTGTCTGGCGATTGTTGCTGGCATTGACGATAAAATTGCTCAATATGTAACGCCTCGCCTTGTAGCTGCCAATTGCGTGAACGTCGCACACGTTTCAATTCACACTGATGTTGGGTAGCAACCATTTTGAGTGCTTTAGTTTGCATGCCACCAATACGGTGAATCAAAGAAGGTAAAGGTATAGTAAGCGTGGTTTCGGTCATGATCGTGCGGCAGTCAGTTGAACGTCCTCACCGTAGCATAAATGCAGTTTGGATAACACCATAGAGACTAAAAAGCCCTCAATCACGAGGGCTTAACTCTAGTTTTCTCTCATTCATTCTATTGGTAAGAATGTTGATGACGCTGCCCGTGATGATGGCGCAGATAGCGTTGAAAACGTAAGTGCCGCATGTAAGCACGAGTATTGCGAATAATCCGACGATCGATACCCGCCGCCGCAAAAGTCAGTGCCGAGCCTGCGATGATAAACATAATCCCAATAACAGTGTTTTCATGGATCACTTCGCCTAATACAGCCATAGCCAAAATGGGTGCTAACGCCGGTTTGATATAAAAGATCACCGACGCGGTAGCAGCACTGGTTTCTTCCATTGCCATAAAATAGAACGCGTAACCAAAACCTGTCACGAAAATGCCTAAATAAATAAGCGCAGGTAACGTATGCACACTGATACCTTGTACAAATGGGATGTTTGCAAAATTAGCCAACCCCATATGAGTGAAGGTGGTAGCAACAGCCGGAATATGGGTGAATGCCATGAACACGACCATCTCGATACATCCTGCGATAAAGCTAAAGAACGTTAGCGAGATCCCCGTGAAACCATATTTTCGATTGCCCATTTGCCCCACAATGCCATACAAGGCAAAGGTAACAGCGGCCAATAATGAGAGTGTGACCCCCACTACGTTTGGCAAGTGTTGAGGATTGACGATAAATAGCATCCCTACAACGCTTAAGGCCAAAGACCCAACGCTTACCCAAGTCATACGCTGTTTAAGGAACACGTGTGCCAATGGAATAACGAAAATCGCGTTACAGCTAAACAAGATAGCAACAATCGATGCATGCGCGTACATAATTGCCAACTGAAAGAAAGTCATACTAACGACCACACACAAAAAACCAGTCAGCAAAAAGAATGGCCAATGCTGCTTAGTTACATGTAAGTTTTTTTCTTTCAGACTTCTTATTGCCATCGGCCATAAAACCACAGTGCCTATGACAAAGCGCAGGAAGTTCAATTCCAACGGATTGAAGTCTGTCGCCACTATTTTTAATGCCACCTCCATAGAACTAAAGAACAGTGTAGCGAACAGAATATAAAAATAACCTTTGTTCATTATTAAACCTTTAACGCCCCCTTTAACTGGTTAAAAGAACAATATTGATAACAATAATTCAGCTATCTATCGGGGTGACAGCTACGCTTATTTAGCCACTTAAGGATAACGCTGCGAGCCCGGTTTCTCTAGGAAAACTTGAAGAAGATCACATAAACATTGATCTACTACATGTTGCAAAAAAACAACATAACGGCGTGCTATAAGAGGGCGATTCTTTGCTACCTTTGGCAATAAAACAGCCTAAATTGATTCATAATATTTATCGTTACAATAGATATTTTTTATCGAAAAATCCCCTTGAAGTTCAGCTTTGAGCACTTATATAGATCATGCAAGCGCAGGTAAGCGCATATTCAACTCGGGCTATTAGCGATGACTCGCCACAGAGTGTGGCCTCAAACTAATCGTTGAGCCGAACATGTGATGTCTTTTATCTAGAGTGTTATTTAGGAGGCAACTTCAAATGAAAATTCGTCCTTTAAACGACAAGGTGATTGTTGAACGACAAGAAGTCGAAAACAAATCCGAAGGGGGAATTGTTCTGACATCCAAATCAGTCAAAAAATCCAACATTGGTAAGGTCCTTGCTGTCGGCAAAGGCCGTGTATTAAACAATGGCGATCGTGTCCCAATGGAAATTAAAGCCGGAGACACTGTCTTGTTTAATGATGGTTATGGCGTCAAAGAAGAAAAAATCGACGGTAAAGAATACGTCATTTTAGCTGAATCCGATGTGCTCGCTATCGCTGAGTAATTGAATCTGAATTTGTGATGTTTTATAGGAGATAATCATGGCAGCAAAAGAAGTATTATTCGCTAATGATGCACGTCAAAAAATGCTAGCAGGTGTCAATACATTAGCCGATGCAGTCAAAGTAACGTTAGGCCCTAAAGGACGTAACGTTGTTTTAGACAAATCCTTTGGTGCACCCACCATTACCAAAGATGGTGTGTCCGTTGCAAAAGAAATCGAACTGCAAGATAAGTTCGAAAATATGGGCGCACAGATGGTAAAACAAGTCGCCTCCAAAGCTAACGATGAAGCTGGCGATGGCACCACTACTGCGACGGTTTTAGCTCAGTCATTAATCAATGAAGGACTAAAATCGGTTGCCTCTGGCTTAAATCCAATGGATTTAAAACGTGGTATCGATAAAGCCGTTGGTGAAGCGATCAAAGAGTTAAAAACACTATCCAAACCTTGTGATGACAAGCAATCTATCACTCAAGTAGCCACCATTTCTGCCAACAGTGATAAGGCGATTGGTGAAATCATTGCTGAAGCAATGGAAAAAGTTGGCCGCGACGGTTTGATAACCGTAGAAGAAGGCCAAGGCTTAGAAAATGAATTGTCGGTTGTTGAAGGTATGCAGTTCGACCGCGGTTATTTATCACCCTACTTCATTAACAACGCAGATGCGGGCACTGTCGAACTCGACAATCCATACATTTTGCTGGTCGACAAGAAAATCAGCAACATTCGTGAACTATTGCCTGTACTTGAATCCGTTGCCAAAGCTTCTCGCCCACTGTTAATTGTGGCAGAAGATGTTGAAGGTGAAGCGCTGGCTACCCTAGTTGTGAATAACATGCGCGGCATTGTGAAAGCAGCAGCCGTCAAAGCCCCTGGCTTTGGTGATAACCGCAAAGCCATGGTGCAAGATATCGCAGCATTGACTGGCGCAACCGTGATTGCCGAAGAAGTTGGCCTAGATTTAGAGCACACAACTCTAGAGCACTTAGGTAGCGCGAAAAAAGTGACTATCAGTAAAGACGCCACCTTAATCGTCGATGGTGTCGCCGATAAATCTGCGATTGCTGACTGCGTGGCAACCATTCGTAACCAGCTTGAAAACAGCACATCAAATTACGATAAAGAAAAACTGCAACAACGCATCGCCAAACTATCCGGTGGCGTGGCAGTGATCAAGATTGGTGCTGCGACTGAAGTCGAAATGAAAGAGAAAAAAGACCGTGTTGACGATGCACTGAACGCAACTCGCGCAGCGGTTGAAGAAGGTATAATCCCTGGCGGTGGTGTGGCACTGGCGAAAATCGCTAAAAGTCTAACTCACCTAACAGGTGATAACCAAGAACAAAACGTGGGTATTCGCGTGGCACTGCGTGCAATGGAAGAACCTTTACGTCAAATTGCTATCAACGCAGGTGATGAAGGTTCCGTAGTCGCCAACAAGGTGGCAGAAGGCGGCGCTAACTTCGGTTATAACGCTGCAACGGGTGAATACGGAGATATGCTTGAACAAGGCATTATCGACCCAGCGAAAGTGACGCGTTCTGCACTGCAATTTGCAGCCTCTGTCGCGGGCTTAATGATCACCACCGAAGCCATGGTGACTGACCACGTTGACGAAGAAAAAGCCACAGCTTAATCACTCATTAAAGGCCACTCCGGTGGCCTTTTTCTTACTCTAAAAACTGGTAAGTGCTACCAAGCTTTTAGCACTGATTTAATATTAACTCGTTGAAATGATGCAAAACTGGGTCTTGATCGCTATGACGTGTAAACGCATAGATAGGCATGTTATTTTCGATCCCTTCGAGATCGAGAAAAGCAAGGTTTGGTGGAGCCGTTCTTTCTAATGCACTAGAAACAATCGCCACCCCCAAATTAGATTCCACGACACTAAAGAGCGCGGCTGTACTTTTCACTTGTATCGAATGCCGAGGAATAAAAGGCAACGCAAATCCAGTGACCATCATGCCGAGCACATCCTCATCAGCTGACAATCCTACAAAAGTTTCCTGTTGCAAGCTCTCCACATCAACTCTGCTGTGCTTAGCAAGGGAATGCTCACCTGAGCACGCTAACTTAAAGCCGAATTGACTAAGATAAATACCATTAACTTTATCCTGAACCCCAGCAAACACTTGGCTAGGCCCTATCACAATATCAACTTCTCGAGTCAGTAAGGATTTTTGCTGTGTTGCAGGGTGAACCTCTTTTAGTTCAACTTGAATATGCGGATATAGCGTTTTAAACCTCTTGATAAGATTCGGCAAAATGTCACTAGTCAAAGCGCTCGCAGAAACGCCGATCTTAAGTTGACCAATCTCTCCCTGACTCGCTAACCCAACTCGCGTTGCCAAGCGTTCTGTACGCGCCACAATATCAATGGCTTCTTTGTAGAACAGTTCGCCAATCGGCGTTAAAGAGACTTGATGTCGATTGCGAATTAATAGGTTAGCGCCTAACGTTTCTTCCAACTTTTTAATTTGCATACTCAACGCTGGCTGCACAATATGCAGCCGTTTAGCTGCGCGTCCAAAATGCAGCTCTTCGGCGATAGCGATAAAATATCGCATTGGTTTAATTTCTAACATAGTAATCATCTTTACTGATTACCAGTATCAATTCAATCTATTTCCCTTACTAACAACATCTAGCTATAACTGGTGCGACACCAATCGAGTGCCAATGATGCACAGTTCAACACAACGGATGTAATACAATATGACAAAATTAGGGAATTTAGGTGCGTTTGCTCTTATGGCGGTCGCCTGTCTTACCATCATGGTAGGGTGCGTTATTGTGCCTGGTTTGCCTGATATTGCTAACCAGCTTCACCTATCCCCTCAGCAAAGTAGCTGGTTAGTCACCCTTCCCTCTTTAGGCGTGGTGATTTTTGGCGCGCCAGTAGGGCGAGTAATGAAACGGCTTGGAGCCTATTCGGTACTGATTATTGGCTTGGTGCTGTATGGCGCTTTAGGCATCATCGGTATGTGGATTGAGAATACGGTTGTTTTATTTGCAGATAGGTTGGTGTTAGGTGGAGCAACCGCAATGGTAATGGCATCGGGAACAGCCCTCATTTCTGATTTTTATCAGGGTTCACAACGGCTTAAAATGATTGCTCTACAAGGTATGTCGATAGAACTTGGTGGTGTTATCTTCTTAGCGATTGGGGGCATTCTCGCGAAAATGCACTGGTCATTTCCTTTCTATTTGTACCTTATGGCATGGGTTTTCTTAATCTTAGTGGTCTTTTTTGTTCCTAAACCACGCCTATCCCACCATGGCATGACTAACTCCTCAATAAAACCGGAAGAAACCACAGGTAAAGAGCAAGTTCGTATTGTCTATTTTGCTGCCTGTTTATCCATGATTCTGTTTTTTACCGCTGTTATTATGATGCCTCGTTTTCTCAGTACGCTGGGGTTGAATGAATCGCAAACGGGTTACTTTATGGCGTTTATCTCGCTGATTGCGGTAGGTGCCGCATCACAAATGCCCAAAGTACAACATAAACTGGGCAGTATAAGCACGTTAAGCCTCGCATTTATCGCTTATGCCCTATCCCACGCTCTCTATTCAAGTGGCAGTTTACCTATCATGATTGTAGGTGCCATCGTCATGGGAATAGGCTTTGGACTATCGGTTCCTTTAGTTAACCATATGATCGTTGAACGCAGCTATGCATCGCACCGCAACCAGAACTTAGCAATGCTTTCAGTGGCGATTTTTCTAGGCCAATTCCTTTCCTCATTTATGAGTTATATCCCAGGCAACGGCCGAGACACCTTTCTGGTTGCGGGAATTGCTGCCCTAATCATTGCATTGCTATTTCTGACACAAAGAAAATCGGATCATGTTGAGCAGCCAAAGATAAGCTAAGAAACTAGTCTGAATATTGATGGTTCTTTGAGGCAGATTTCCACCGCAGTGCCTTTGCTTCATGTTCTTTTATAAAACTGTTTTTGTAATCAATATAAACATCGATGTCATTGTTACACATGAGCGCACCCGCCTTTTTGATTTCCCCGTACTTAAACGCTACATCAGGAAATGCTCTGAGATAGTCACGAAATGCGATATGCCTTTTCACTTCCGGCGAGTCCGCTAGGAATGCATGAACCTGATGCGTTCTTTGTATTCCACCTTTTTGGAAATAACGACGCCCTTTAATACCAAATTCACCCTTTGCTAAATAGCCCAAAGAAGCCATCTTGGCTGATTCAGAATCTAAAGTATCAAGGCTGTTCACTTCCAAAAGAATGTCGATGATTGGCTTAGCGCATAGCCCTTTAACTGATGTACTACCGATATGATGTATCGCATAAATGTTAGCGGCAGTTAAAACAGAACTAATACACTCTTTTTCTGTGGCAAACTCAAACCGCCATTCAGGCTGATAATCAATGACTTCAATAATTCTCTTACTCATAACTTCTGATTTACCTAACAGATCCTTTTTAACCAACGTTGCCTTTAAAATATGTTAAGAATACACAAACACTATCAACAAAGTTGCATTAACAACATCATGCATAAAGTCACAAGGAGTCATCCTTAGGGCTAGGACCGCCCCAACTCTATAGGATTTGTGGCAGTGACGTGCTAGAACTCTCATCCGCATTGAATGAGAGTTCTATCGTATAAATTTTGTGGCTGACGCTTAGAACAGAAATTTATACCCCAGTGAAATCATCAGTAGACTAAGTGAAACTGAAATGGTTCGTTGAATCAGTTTAGCGCCATACTTCATTGCTGATGAGCTACCAACATGGTTACCAAGTAAATTCATTGCTACTAAAGGTATCGCCAACATATATAAGACGTTACCTGCAATCATGAAGGCGAATAATGCGCCTATGTTAGACGAAAAATTAAATAATTTTGAAGTCGCGGATGCTGAAACTAAATCGAACCTCAGTAAGTAGTGTAACGCTAGAATTAAAAAGCTACCTGTACCAGGCCCGAAGAATCCATCATAGAAACCAATTACGAACACAGCGGCTGGTACGCCGAATAAAAGGACCTGTTTATTAATTAGCGTAGAATTATCTTCATTGCGTTTCTTTTTCGGAATGAAAGATAAGATTATTCCGAAAGGAAGCATAAAGAGAATAATTTTGCCGATAGTATCGGGATCAAAGTAAAGAATTGATTGTGCTCCCGCATATGCACCGACAAGACCTGCAGGAATGCCGGTTGCAACTGCAGTCCAAATTACCTTTTTATTTCGCATGAAATTGCGTATTGCTGCGATAGTACCTAATGTACTAACAATTTTTTCTTGTCCAAGAGCTAACTGAGGAGGCAATCCAGCAAGGATAAAAGATGGAACTAAAATTAAACCTCCCCCACCAGCTACTGAGTCAATAAAACCGGCCGCAAAGGCCGATACCATTAATGCTATTAATATTAAAAATGTAATGTCATTACCGAAGAGTTCCATAAGGTAGTTTCCTATTGAAGTTATAAACTGTAGATTTTGAAAAGCACAGAGGTATCCATACGGCCTAAACCTCGTTGCCGCAGGATTTGATATTCATTGTCGACTTTCTTAGTTAATGGAAGCTTAATCTTTGCCGATGTGTTTATATTCTGGTAAAGCCGGAACGATACGCTCTAATGAACTCATCCCAAACATGCGAACTAACCAGCGGTCTGCGCCATCTGATCTAGATTTAAAACCTTCACGGCTATGCAGAAGCCGCTGGTTTTTAATTATCAATAAATCACCAGGTTGATATACCACGAGTTGTTTTAATAACTCGTTTTGTAACTGAGCTTCCAGCATTACTAATGCTGCTGCGGCACTTTCAGTAAGAGGCGTTGTATTTTCCTTGTCATAACGACATAACATCGTACCGTCCTCTCCAATTATCAAAACAGGAAGACGGCTAGAACGTGACTGACCAAATGAATCAGGTCGGTTAATACGGTAATTAGGTTGGCATAATTCGTTAACTACACCGTGGCTTAGTTGAGCAATCAAATCATCCAATAGAATAAAATTCGATCTAACCTTAAGATCGGATCGTAATGCCATTAGTGATAAGAATTCAGGACAACCACTTCTTTCTGTCACTGGCTCACATGCTAATGGTAAATCGGGGTTATCAACATGATGACCAAAGGTAAAAGTGGATCCATGAGAGGACTTTTCATTTAGAGCATTGAGTGCTGGTACCACATGCCTAAATAACAACCCTTTATTTTCATTTTGGTATGACACTGGTTCAATTCCAGCCAATTGATATATTCCAATGTGAATGGCGATAGCTAAAGGAATTTTTGATGGTGGAACATAACCGTTGTATGGCGTCGCACATAAATGACTATCAACAGGTAAACCGCGGATAATCAGGGCACATTGCTCATCATCTGATTTAAAACCCTGAATAGAATGGATTACTTCATCATTAAGGCTGTGCTTGACTACATTTCCAAGCCATTCTCTTACGTTAAGCCACTCACTGTCCTCTCTAAATCGTAAGTGACTGAATGCACTAACTAACTTATTTGTAGCTTCATATGATACATGTACTTTTTGAACACTTTGCTTTTTAAGTGCCTCTACCATTTCTTTTAACATTTTTTAAGCCTGATTTGATGTTGTTATAGTTTGCATTGAATTGATTCAATATTATTTTTTGTAGATTATTACCACAATTGAGTTATGTCAATATTGATTTGATATATTTAAATAATAAGAATTACTAAAAAAACATATGTTATATGCTATTGAGAATGAAGATTGCTCTAGTGACCCTTTGTGAGTAATAGTAAATTCTTCCGAATAGCAAAATTCGTCGACAAGAAAATCAAAGCAGGTGAATGTTCACCGAGTTCAAAGAGCTTAACCACTCATCGGTTACTCGCTGAAAAACTTGGAACGACGCCTATAACTGTTTCAAGAGCTTATAAGTCGCTAAATGACAAAGGGGAAAATTATTTATTGGTCGAGGTACGTTTGTCCAAACGAGCTAGGACTAGCTTCTGCCATATTAGGAAAAGTATTGGACGTTTGTTATGTAACTATACTGTTACTCTCGACCTTCCTTATATTGGGGCAGATCATCGGTTATTTCATACCAATTACTTTTGTAATCCGTATAAATATGGGCATCGGCTTTTACTGGAATATTTTCATCGAATAACGACAGCGAAAGCTCGATTTCTGACAAAGGATTACCTTTACTACGAAAACCAATACTAGACCCGCAGTTTGCACAAAATGTTCTAATTGTGCCGTTTGGAGCAACATAATCTTTGAGTAGTTCTTGACCTGATAGCCAAGTTAGATTTTTAACTTTAGATAATGTGCCAAATGCAGCCCCATGAAATTTACGGCACATTGAACAATGGCAATTTGCTATATGATCTTTGAAACCAGAAGTTTCAAAAGTAACCTGACCACATAAACAACTCCCTTTATAAATTACTGTCATAGTGAGATCCTTCTATAGTTACATAATGCCTTGATAAGCGACTGGGTAACGCAATACCCTGCTTATCGTAATGTTCTACAATCACTAAACTTTTTAGATTAAAAATGCCACGTATTAGCAGTCTGCTTGAGCAATCTATTATCCCTTTTTTAACCGTACCATTATTGTTATGCCAAGCTCTGCTTTATGAAGCTCTTTAAAACCAAACTGCGCGTATAATGACACATTCTTTTCTTCCGTTTGGAGATACAATTCAGAAATACCCAAACTGTCAGCATGAGACAACGCTTTTACTATTATTGCCTTTGCTACTCCCTGCTTACGAAAATCTGATTTAACGTATACTCCTCCCAGCCAATGCTCATATTCCGGATACTTTTTGTGCTCTCTGAATTTTAGCTCCACTACACCAGCTAAAACTCCATTTTGTAACCCAATATAAGAAAGTGGCAGTTTGTCTCTATTCTCTGACCTAGCTTTTACATCAACTATTACTTTTTCGAGAGTTCCGGTAGGAGATTTAGAAGCCCATTCAGTAAAGTACCATTGAGCAATTTCTGGTACACAGTGCGGATGTTCCGCTAATAAAGAAATTTCCATTTTTCTCCCTAAACGACTAACAGTGTCTTTTCAGCAGACATTGTCTTTATAATATTTTCAGAAAATACATACGCCATAGCTGCAACATACTATTCTATGTGTCTTATTTTTCCTAGCGCTCACAAATTACAGAACATGTCTGTCTAGTTAAAAATGCTCAACTAGAAGCA
Source organism: Vibrio eleionomae (assembly GCF_009874545.1). NCBI lineage: Bacteria > Pseudomonadati > Pseudomonadota > Gammaproteobacteria > Vibrionales > Vibrionaceae > Vibrio > Vibrio eleionomae. The sequence goes on from NZ_WEKT01000009.1 coordinate 107,425, forward strand.
TAATCTATCATTAAGAAAAGTCGGTCAATAACTGACTTAATAGAGTGATCACGAATTGTTTACTAGATGATTTTAGAGCAGTTTTTTTACCTAACAGTTCCGTAAATTGGGGTTGGGACAAATGCTACTTAGAATAAAGCCGTCAAAATCGATCTGCAGATAACTTCTTGTATTCCCAATAACGAAATGGCACCAATAATACCGAAAGGTACTGGATAACTCCTTTCATCACCCAAACAATCTATGCGGTAATTGAATATCGATACTAGATTAACTCATACCAATCGGTTTTCTGGTGATTTAGGTAACCTTTTATGGCAGCGGTGCGTTACCTACGAATACGCTCTTCTAAGACTGTATGCGTGATAATTCTCGTCAAATTCGGTAGTTGTTCAAGACGGTTTCTAAGGTTGTTTAATTCGGTTATCCCCTCAGCTTCGGCAAAAATAATCATATCCACTTCCCCCGAAGTACTGTGGCAACTTTTGATTTCTTTGTATGGCCGAATAATAACCTCAACTTCATCACAACAACTCTTACTAAAGGACAATTGAAAATAAGCAGCAATCTTGTTTTCTTGTGCCTTTAGAGCAGCTCGATAGCCCAGAATAAGTTTCTGTTCCTCCATTTTACGAATGCGCTCCGACACAGCACTGCGCGATAAACCCACTTTTCGTGCTATTTCTGCGTTAGTTTGGCGTGCATCATTAGTTAGGCAAGCTAATATATTCTGATCAAACTTGTCCATAAACCCTTTCAAAATCAGTAGTTCGAAGTCATTAGAGATATGCAATATAGCATATCTATCAGCATCACCGACGATTCACCTGCATAAACAACAGATCGTTGGTTAATGATGACGTCTTGCCTATCTGAATTTTTCCGTTGTCACGGTAAGTTAGTAATCAAGCATCAATCGACCAGCGATAAGGATTATACAAGATGAAAATTACCTATGTTGAATTCCCTGAAGGTTTAACAGCCGAAGGTAGTGATTGGGAAGATATAAGGAAAAAAATTGCTTCTGAAAGACCTGATGTGTTGGTAACAAATGAAATGCCTTTTGGAAAATGGCTATCCGCAAGTAACAACTTCGACGCACAGTGCGCAGAAGAGTCTATTTCTGCTCATCACATTGGCATCAACGCATTAAAGGAGCTTAATATTCCTCTTATTCTGTCCTCACGACCAATCAAATGTGAGGATATTCTGGCAAACGAAGCGTTTGCTCTCGTAAATGGTGAATATAGCTTTGCACATCAGAAACATTACTTCCCTGAAGAGACGGGGTTTTATGAAACATCATGGTTTCGTACTGAAAAGAAAGGTTTTGATGTATTCAAAAGCGAGAATTTAGCCGTAGGCTTTCTTTTGTGTACGGAGGTCATGTTCAATGAATGGGCTAGGTCTTACCGATACCAAGGCGCTCAATTAATTGTTGTACCTAGAGCAACAGAACAGAGCTTTGAAAAATGGAAAACAGCAGCATCAATGGCTGCAATTGTTTCTGGTTGTTATGTCGTCAGCTCTAACCGTGTCGGAAAAATCAATGACCATTTAGTTTTCGGCGGTAAAGGATTTGCTTTTGCCCCCGATGGCTCGTTCATATCTGAAACTTCTACCAATAACCCCATAGTTTCATTTGAACTTGATTTAGAATTAGTTAAAAAACAGCAAAAACAATACCCATGTTATGTGCGTGAAACTTTCATATCGCAGTGCTTACCCGAAAGATCAGTGACCATCCAAGACTAATCCTAGTTATCTCAGCGTTGTTGTATGCTATAACAGATTTATGCTACCTTTTGTATGTTATAGCAGATTTAGGTTTAGGGTTATGCAAATAGACCAAGAAGTCAGTAAAAATTTACGTCGTATAAGGAAAGAAAAAGGCCTGACGTTGGATAAAACAGCGGAATTAACAGGAGTTAGTAAAGCCATGTTAAGTCAGATAGAACGCGGGGTATCTAGTCCAACTATCGCAAGACTATGGCAGATAGCTTCAGGGTTAAATGTATCCTTCTCACAGTTCGTTATTGCAAGTCCGGTGATAAACACTCAACCAAACACACTCAAAATGAGTGATGACCGATCTGCAGATGATTGGGTCAATGATGATTTTTTCGTCAATGTACTTTTCCCTTACGAGGCGTCACTTGGCTTCGAAGTTTATGAACTTGGACTTAAAGAAAGTTACGAACATAAATCAGAAGCGCATAACCTCGGTGTAATTGAGCACGTTATATGTGTATCTGGGCGAATGGCAATTCACTGTGACGATGCTTGGCATGTTTTGGGAGAAGGACAAGCTATTCGTTTTAGTGGTGCTCAGCCTCATTCATATAAGAATATTGGTAATGGTCGTGCTGTTTTTCACAACATTATTCACTATCCACCGACTGATTACTGAACTCATCATTATTAATGGGCTTGTCATTATTGGTTTTGTTTTTGAAATGGATTTTAAAAAGGGAAAATTATGACTAAAAAAATGTTTTGGGAAGACCCCTATCTATGTGAACTAACATCTCGTGTCACCAGTATCGACAGTCAAACTATCGAACTGTCCGAAACTATCTTTTATGCAGAGTCTGGTGGTCAAGAAAGTGATCACGGCACAATCGGTGGAATTGAGGTAATTCGAGCTGATAAAACAGGGACACGTATTCAGTATACCCTCAATTCTGCTCCTCCCTTCTCCATTGGAGACGACGTGATTACTGTAATAAGCTGGCCCAGAAGATATTCTCTGATGAAGCTCCATTTTGCTGCGGAATTAGTTCTTGAGTGCTTTTATAAACGCCTGACCATAGAGAAAATTGGGGCTCATATTTCTGAAGACAAAAGCAGAATCGACTTCCGTTATGATGGGAATATTGGAAGCTTAGCTGAAGAAATAGAAAAACAAGTACAAGAAATAGTTGATGCTGATGTTGTGGTTGAAAGTTGTTTTTCCGATATAGGTCAAGAACGAAGATATTGGAAAATTAATGGGTTCTCTGAGGTTCCTTGCGGAGGCACACATATCCGTAGAACGTCTGAAGTGGGTAAAGTGAAATTACGGCGAAGAAATCTTGGTCGAGGAAAGGAACGAGTAGAAATTACAGTAGAATGAGCACTTTATGGCGCTTATTCATTATTAAAGTATGTCAAATAACGACACAAATCTGCTGGGCTTAAATTAAATGGGGCTAAAAGGTTTCAGCCAGAGCATTCTTAAACGAAAGTGGACCAAAAATACTAGCCCCATTAGAGCTGTCTTTTCATTCGACAGCATAACTTTAAGTAAGAGCAAGGTAACTTAGAGTCAAAGGTTAGCATGTGGTTCTCTAACGACAAACTGAATGAAACGGTCTCTCGCAGCACAATCTAGCCGCTCATTCCAAATTAGGCCTATATCCCATACGGCACTTGGACTACTTAATGGAATAAGTCGAACACTATCATTAGCAATATGGCCAACGCTGACAGGAACAATTGTAAACCCCGTATTAGCCGAAACAAGAGCGAGCAGCGTAGCAATATCATCCGCTTCCTGTACCGGGTTTATTGATTGATTTTCCTCTATTAATAACTTGTCTATCTGCTTCGATAACCCTTTCCCTCGTACTGGAGTAAGCCTTAAATAATCCAAATGCTCTAATGCATCCCAAGGGTTATCCTCATCTATAGTATGGCTACGGTGAACGGCGATCACTAAATGATCGGACTTAAGCTTGATACCTTTAAGCGGCGGAGAGGACACAGGAAGTCGGCTGAAACCAAGCTGAAGCTCTCCACGAAGTAACAAATCCGTTTGTACCTGTGATGGTATGTCATTGAGTTCAATATGAATATGAGGAAACTGTGATTTAAACCTTACGATATAATCTGGCGCTAATGTATAAGAAGATATACCGAACCCCATTTTTAAAGATCCTGTTATCCCCTCAGCGACCCGATACGTTAGAGCTTGGAAAGCGCTGAAATTATCCACCAAACGCTGTGCTTCAGGTAACAACACTTGTCCGGCAGGCGTTAAACATGCGCCCTTTCTCCCTCTCTCAAACAAAACCAATCCAATATGCGCCTCCAGACGCTGAATCTTTTTGGTTAGCGCTGATTGAGTGATACAAAGGTGCTCAGACGCAACTCGGTAGTTACAATCTAATGCTAACTGGCAAAATGTTCGTAGTTGATCGATATCCATTCTATATAGTCATTGAATGCAGAATATTATTCATTATATGGAATGTAACTGAGTTTTTATACTGACAACGTTAATAGTCAACAGCTAAGGAGTTTTCATGCAAGACATACGCGTTGCCTCAGTTCAGTTTAATCATAGAGCCAATGACAAGCACTATAATATCTCGATTATTCAGCATTATGTCGAAGAAGCAGCAAAGCTTGATGTGAGTATTATTGTCTTCCCCGAAATGTGCATTACCGGATACTGGCATGTATCAAAACTCAGTAAGCGAGAGGTTCAAGATCTGGCGGAGTTTGTTCCCCAAGGAGAAATATCTTTGGCTCTACTTGCTATGTCCGAGAAGTACCAGATCAGTATTGGTGCTGGGCTAATTGAAATAGATGAGAAAGGGAAACTCTATAACACCTATCTAGTAGCGATGCCTGATGGTCGACTGGCGAAACATCGAAAACTGCATACTTTTGTGAGTCGACACATGACAAGCGGTAATGAATATACCGTGTTTGACACCCCACATGGATGTCGCGTCGGAATACTTATCTGTTGGGATAACAACTTGATTGAAAACGCTAGAATCACGGCCCTCAAAGGAGCAGATATTCTGCTTGCTCCCCACCAAACCGGTGGATGTGACTCCCGTAGCCCTAACGCTATGGGACTTATCGATACACAGTTATGGTACAACCGAAACCAAAACCCTGAGGCCATTCGCCAAGAGATGCATGGACACAAAGGCCGTGAATGGCTAATGCGCTGGTTGCCTTCACGCGCTCATGACAACGGGATGTTTCTAATATTTAGCAATGGTGTGGGTGTCGATATGAATGAAGTCAGGACTGGAAACGCCATGATCCTCAATCCATATGGACAGATCTTAGCTGAAACCGATAGTGTTGATAATGATATGGTTATTGCAGATCTCAAAGCACAGGAGCTAGATATGTGTACGGGCAGGCGTTGGATTCGTGGTCGCAGGCCAGAACTCTATCAACCACTTACAGCCAAAGGCGATGAATTATCAGCATTTGACGCGAGGTTTTCCAAAGAAGAAATCGACTAGAGTTACTATGTATCCGGTTGGCTAACTTGGACTTATCCTGACTGGCAATCCCGTTTGGACGATAGACAATACAAAGGTCGAAAAACAATAGAACTAAATAATTGAATAAATTTAAAATTTACAAAAAACAGGCACTTCCTAAAGTGCCTGTCCTCATCGCTCATGTTTAAAATGATAACAAGATAAAACAACCGTATTAAACGCAGTCTTTAATCACCAATCCAAGGCTGATCAAGCACGACTTGCTGTTCATCGAAATCAATCGTCATATGAGCTCCCATCGGGGTCACAAGCATTGGATGGTTTTGCCTTTATTTGTGTTTCCCAATCATTACGAGCACCCATTCAATATTTTGTCGTTTCATCACATGATTACAGAAAAACATTTCTAACAACGAATCAACAGAGCAAACATTGAACCATATCTGATAGATAATTTTATTTTAACCGAAGATTATTGAACAAAAATAAAGCAATAAATCCATCATGGTGCATTATTTAGCGTTTAAGTTGTAAAAAAACCTAAAAATGACTTAACCAGTGCGGTGGCAAGGTAAATGCATAGGATAAAAATGAAATTTTCTACCTATTTGAGACGATCGATATGAGCAACAGAAAACTGGTAAAACACGATGAATTGAAAGACCGCGCACAAATGGTAATTCCAGGAGGAATGTATGGACATCTAAATTCGGCAAGCTTGCCAAGCAACTATCCACAGTTTTTTAAAAAAGCTAGCGGCTGTCGAATGTGGGACGTTGATGATAATGAATACATAGATTATATGTGTGGCTATGGTGCTAACCTTTTGGGGTATAACCACTGTGAAGTTGAAGCCGCAGCGTTAGGACAAAAGATGATGGCTGATACGTTAACAGGACCAACCGAACTCATCGTATCACTAGCGGAGAAGTTGGTTTCTATGATTTCCCATGCCGATTGGGCTATGTTCAGTAAAAATGGAGCAGATGGAAATAACATCGCGATGATGTTAGCTCGTGCCTATAAAGGAAAAAAAACAATATTAGTAGCTCGCGGAGCTTATCACGGTTCGGCAAACTGGAATACGCCAGTGTTAGTTGGTATCACTAAAGAAGACCGTGCCAATATTATTTATTTTGAATATAACGATCCGCAAAGTTTACATGATGCATTTGCTCAAGCTAACGGTGATGTTGCTGGAATTTTTGCAACACCATTTCGCCACGAGACATTCGAAGACCAATTTTTCCCAGATGTCGAATACGCAAAACTAGCACGACAACTTTGTGATGAACACGATGCTATTTTAATAGTAGACGAAGTGCGTACAGGTTTTCGAGTCGCCCGTGATACTTTATGGAGCCAAATGGGTGTTCAACCGGATATTTCTACTTGGGGTAAAGCATTAAGTAACGGTTACCCTATTTCAGCTCTATGTGCAAATAACAAACTGCGCGATGCCGCTACAAAAATATTCGTTACCGGGACATACTGGTTCTCTGCTGTCCCAATGGCAGCAGCGCTTGCGACGCTCAACATCATCGAGAATACGTCCTATCTAGAGCACATTTATGCTATGGCGACAATGCTGCGTGAAGGTATTACTAAACAAGCAGAACAATATGATTTTGAATTACATCAAACAGGTCCTGTCGCTATGCCACAAATGTTGTTTGCTAACGATCCTAAAGCTCAATTGGGCTTTAAATGGACGTCTGAACTGATTGAACAAGGGGTCTATTTTCACCCTTATCACAACATGTTCATCAGTGCTGCTCATAAAAAATCTGATATCGAAGCGACTCTCTACGCAACGGAACAGGCATTTATAAAGCTCGCTTGTTATCGATAAAACACCATTAATACATCAATGTTAACTGATATAGGGATATAAGGTGACTAGTATGGAAAAAACGGCACTTTCTCAAAAGTCGAAAAACAAAATACCTCCAAATTCAGAGCATATGAAACGCTATCTTAAAACGTCTCATATTGTGTTTTTAATTATCGCTTGTGCAGCGCCTCTAGCTTCAATGCTTGGAAATGTGTCGGTCGGGGTGTTATTAGGTAATGGGCCAGGATTGCCTATCGCCTATATTATTGCTGGCGCTATTTTAATGTGCTTTACAATTGGATTTTCTGCACTAACCGTTGAAGTCAAAGGTGAAGGAGGATTTTACACCTACATAAATACTATCTTGGGTAAGAAAGTAGGTATGGCATCAGCGTTTGTCGCTCTGTTTTCCTACTCATCATTAACTTCTGCTGTCGGAGCCGCAGCAGGGTATTTTACTGATATAACAGTCTCGCCATATGGTATCCACCTTGGCTGGCAATTATGGACACTGATTTACTTCATTCTCGTGTCGCTTTTAGGTAGAAAGTCGGCTGATATTGGTGCGCGTGGTGTCATTATTATCGTAATGGTAGAATTTATTATTCTGACTATTTTAGATGCAACCATAGGAATACATAAAACAACCAATGCTCTACCAACTGAGATATTTGCTCACCAATATATGTTTAGCGCAGGTTTAGGCATAGCTGTAATGATCGGCTTTACATCTTTCATAGGCTTTGAAACAGCGGTTCTTTATTCAGAAGAAGCGGTCGATCCAGATAAAACTATTCCACGTTCTTTAATTTTAGGTGTTAGTTCCATTGCGATATTTTATTTCCTTACGAGTTGGTTTATCGTCGGCGGCGCTGGTGTGGATAAAATTATGTCCATGGCGCATAAAATGGAAGGTGAATTAGTCGTAAATATTATTAAACAATATTGCGGAGATACATTTGGTACATTAACTAGCTTTATGTTTTGTTCCAGTATCGTCGCTGGTTATCTTTCTTTACATAACGCGACCACTCGTTACTTCTATATCATCAGTAAAGACGGAGGGGTTCCAAGTTATTTCAGTCACTTATCTGGAGAGTCAAAAACTCCAGTTCGTGCCAGTACATTAACATCAATCATCGTTGCTGCGTTTATAATGGTGCCAGTGTTAAAAGGTGATAATTCATTTATGGAAATTTACCCTAGCACGACAGCATTAGCGACTTTAGGTATAGTGGTATTACAAGCAATTGTAGCCATTTCGGTGTTTGTATATTTCCGTAAAAAAGGAGATAAACGACTCTTTCGAACATTTATAACACCGTTGATTTCAGTGGTTGGTTTATGTATTTCTGACTATTTAATTGTTAGCAATTATTCAATATTAACTGGTTCGACGTCCATGTTGGTTAATTCCACTCCTTTGTTGCTCGTCGTACTTTTTATTTTTGGGTGTTATCATGGACGAAAACGTAAAAAGAACACAAACCGTTTAGAAGTAAGTTACGAGGGATAAGTTAGTAATGATGCAAAAACGTGCTATTGAGCGAGCAAAATTGATTGTAGATTCTGCTATAGAATTGCTGAAAGAACGTGGGGCTGATGATATAAGTCTCGCGGATATAGCTGCAATCTCGAATGTGCCGTTACCATCAATTTATAACTTTTTTCCCAACAAAAATATGTTGTTTATAGAAGTTGCTCGTCAGTTTCACATCCAATTTATTGAACATGTCAAGTCTGCACCATTACCTGATACGCTCACATGGCAAAACCTTTACATCAGTAAACTGATGTCAGGATTTAAGTTTCAAAACGATAACCCTGCCATGATGCGGTTGTTTTTAGGTTCTGGTGTTAGTAGCGGCGTTAAAAACATGGATATTGAAGGAAGTGAAAACATTGCACATCTGATTGCAAACGAACTACTTGAAACTTTTAACTTTATCGGCATTAACGACTTTCAAAACAAAATCGCCATCTCCTTTGCTTTAGGGGATGGCATTCTCGGTCTTTCTTATAGCAAACATGGGAAAATTACAAACGACTACATGACGGAAAGTATCCGAGCCTCAATCAGTTATTTACGCCTATATATGCCAGAGTTTCTTGATGTCAGAAATTGAGATTATATAAAACCAAAGCGGATAACATTATTTTTACGATATATCATATGCTTTGTACTGAAAAGACGAACACAACTTGAATATTCAATCACCAATCCAAGGCTGATCAAGCACGACTTGCTGTTCATCGAAATCAATCGTCATATGAGCTCCCATCGGGGTCACAAGCATTGGGTGGGTATGGCAACTGTCAAAACCATTCACAATTGGCACTTTTTGGCCGTCAAGTACTTCAAGTAATACACCCAGAGGTGAACGGTAGGTTTCTCGATGATCAAACCCTTCATGTTTACCCAAAATAATGGCCCCGACTTTATCAAAAATGCCACTCAATTTTAGATGGACAAACGACCGCTCAACGGTCTCGATACCTTTAAGGGAATCTTCGATAAGCAAAATATCACCCTGCTGAATCTCAGGCATATAAGGCGTTCCCCAAATTCCAGCCATGGTATTCAGGTTACCGCCGATGATGCGACCAGATACTTTACCTTCACCAAGAAAGTCCCAATGGTTCGCATTGGTTGGTTTTGCCTCTACTTGTGTTTCCCAATCAATACGAGCATCCGTCCAATATTTCGGCATCTCATAATGATAGCGAGTCTGAGAATCGCGACATAGGAGATCAAAAAATGACGCAAAGGTTTGATCCACCAGCGGCGGTAATTCACCAAAAGAGGCGACTAATGCTGGGCCATAATAGGTCACAATTCCGGTTTGCTGATAGATGCCTAGCAGCAATGCGGTTACATCAGAGTAGCCAATAATGATTTTCGGGTCTTGTTTTAGTGCCTCATAATCAATGTAGGGTAATAACGCATTACTATTGTTACCACCGATAGTCGAGATTAAACAACGCACTTCAGGATCTCGAATCAGTTGATTGAGTTCCTCTGCCCGAGCATGAATCGAACCAGAGCGATAATTATCATCTTTCCCAGTTAAATTCCCTGCTTTTAAACAAAACCCCTGATTTTCGAGATACGCTTTCGCGCGAGCAAAACGATTAGGGGCAAAAACAGTGGCAGGCGATGAAGGAGAGAAAAAGCCGATGGTATCGCCTGCTTTTAACTTGGGAGGTAGTGTAGTTATCATTCTGATTCCTCTAATTAATTTATACAGTCAATATAAAACAATAGCATACCGTACATAATTGATTTGTGATGAATTGACGAGTTATTAGTTACCCTCTAGCACATTGAAATTTGACTTAGCCCCCCCATCTGTCGTTATTATGTGATAAAGCGCACATATTGCTATGGAGGCAAAATGATCAAAGCACTACACGGAGTATCCACCTATCACTCTAATGCGGTGTCAGATATCCACCTGGCACACGAGACAGGCTATGATGGTGTGGAATTTTTCATCGATAAGCTCATACGCTACTTAGACAACGGCGGTAAAGCTCGCCAATTGAAACAGCGTTTGGACCATTACGATTTAAAAGCTACCTGCATCAATGCTCTTATGGGAGTCGACAGACACAGTGGCACCGACCGTCAAGCGCTATTGACCGAAGCAGAGAGAATCACTCAAGTTGCGGCAGAACTGGAATGTCCAACGGTTCAACTCAACCCTGGGCATTACACTGACCACTGCACAACATCAGACCGTGTAGCCATCATCACACAAAATATCGGCGAGATTGCGCGTATTGGTGAACGTTATGGTATCCGTTATCAAATAGAATTTGTTGCATCGAGCCAATTCAACACCCTGCCACTTGCGATGCAAGTGATTGATACCCTAGGGGTCGATAATGTCGGAGTCGTCATGGATTTTTGGCATTTGCATGCTCGAGGAGTATCGACACCGGAAGATGTCGCTAACTTCGACGCTAATAAAATATTTGGCGTACATTTTTGCGATGGCCGCCGCCCACGAGATAATGAACCATGGGATGAGATGGTGCTACGTAACTACATGCCAGGTGAAGGAGAAATTGATATCCCAGCCTACGTTGCTGCGGTGAAGCAAACGGGCTATGACGGAGCTTGGTCACCAGAGCTGATTAGTCCGACCTTATGGGAAGAGGACCATAAAATTGTCGCAGAGATGTGCCTTGAAAATATGAGTCACTATATCGACTGATCGAACCTCATAAAGGCGTATTTAATACGCCTTTTTGCATCCATCCTATATAAAGTTATGATATTGTTGATATTAAGTTAGATAGGATGAGAACTTTGACCATGGAAGCGCCAGAATCACACCTAAAGCAGCACATTTCACAACACCTAAAAGCCCTACGCGCTGAACGTAAATTAAGTTTAGACGCAGTAGCAAAACTGACCGGTGTCTCCAAAGCGATGCTCGGACAGATTGAACGTGAAGAATCGAGCCCAACCATTGCTAAACTATGGCAAATTGCTAGTGGCTTGGATACCTCATTCTCAGCGTTTTTATCATCTGCACACTCACAACCGCGCAGACAAGAAGACGTCGATTTCCCTGATGATCCAAATATGCAGATCGTGCCCATGATGCCCTATGATCCAAGGGTTAAACTGGAAATGTTTGATATTCATCTGTCTAATCATCATGAACAACACTCTGAAGCACACGCCCATGGCGTACTTGAAACCGTTTGGGTTCTTGAAGGTACTCTCGACCTTTTTTATGACAACGAATGGCACACTTTTGTTACCCAAGACACCGTTCGTTTCTACGCAGATCAACCTCATACTTATAGAGCTAACAGCCCAGCCGTTCGCTTTCAAAATATTGTGCATTACACCTAAATGCTTAAAGGCAATCGTTGAGTGACTTCTTAAATATTCACCAAGTACTAAACCGTCCTTAAGTCTCTCTTAAGTGACCAAGCTTATGCTTTTGTTTGTATACCTCACTATGAATAGGAAAAGGTTATGAACAAACCATTTGTTTGGGATGCGCTGGTTAGGCTGACTCACTGGATAGTCGCGGCTCTCTTTCTCGCCAACTACTTTATCTTGCCCAAAGGTAGCGAACCTCACCAGTGGGCCGGATATATTGTCATTGTCGCGGTGATCATTCGTTTAATTTGGGGGGTAATCACCCATTCGCCTGCGCGTTTATCTCGCTTTAAACCTTCACCTCGTAAAGCCATTGAGCATTTAAAAGAGGTCAAAGCCACTCACCAAGATCATCACCTTGGGCACAACCCCGCTGGCGCTATTATGATATGGCTCATGTGGGCATTACTCTTAGCGACAGGCATAACTGGCTGGGGCACCGAGTGGAGTGTATTTCATCATGCCCACTGGCTAAAAGAAACGCATGAAACATTAGCCAGTATCACAATGACTGCAGTTGCTATTCACGTTGCTGCATTGATAGTAATGAGTAAAGTCACCCATCGTTCCTATATCCGCAGTATGTGGATTCAGAAAAAGTCGACCCAATAAATCGCAATAGATACAGAGTAAGAAATAACTGGAGAATCATAACGGGTGAATTATGATTCTCCCGGACAAGGTCCGCTTCTAGGGTAAGATGAGTTCCTACAAAAATTAAATTCAATTAATACAAGCTGATATACTCGGGAATACCATTTCGGTAGTTAAGCTTGGTTTCTCCTTCAATTAACGGTTTCATGTAGTCAATCATGCTGGCAGATACATCATTACGTTCAGTCGAAATCCAATCCAGTGGAACTTTCTTTTCCTGATTGGCAATCAGTGCGATATCCGCAACAACAAATTCAATCGCATAAGGTTGATCACTGAGGCGATGAATGCCGACCATTTTGCCAGTTTCGCCGTCTAACGCGGCTTGTAGTGCTTTAGCTCCCAGTAATTTCGATTCATTTAAGTCGGTTTTACTCGATAAATGACCAGCGCAACGTTGCATCAAATTCAGTTCAATCGAGCGCACTTTGCCGCCGATGCTATGGCGAACTAAGTTCTCTAGATACTTCCCTGTACCTGAGATAAATTGATGACCAAATGCATCAAGCGCATTACCTTTTATCACTGATAAGTATTCACCTTGAACGTTTTTCAAACCTTCACTCACAGCGATAAGAACAGGTTTACCGCGCTGGAGTTTGCTTTTTACATCATGAATAAATTGCTCTTGATCGAACGGCACTTCACAAAGATAGATAAAATCGGGCCCTTTACCTCCGTTCAAACGTGACAGTGCTGCTGATGCAGTAAGCCAACCGGTATTGCGTCCCATAATTTCAACAATAGTGACGGATGGCCGGTTATACACAAAACAGTCCTTTTCTAGTTCAGCAAATGTCGTCGCTATGTATTTGGCCGCCGAACCAAACCCTGGGCAATGATCGGTGCCTACCAGATCATTATCTATCGTTTTGGGCGCTCCAATAAATTGGATATCTTCGATGCCTTTTAACTCACAGTATTGAGCGAGTTTTTTCACAGTATCCATCGAATCATTGCCACCAATATAAACAAATATGGTGACACCCTTCGCCCTTAACGTATCAATAAGCTGCTGGTAAATCGGACTATCATTCATATTCTCTGGCAATTGATAACGACAAGCACCAAGTGCTGATGCTGGTGTATAAAACAACATATCCAGCTCAATATCATTATGTATGCGTTGATTGATATCGATAAACTGTTGATTGATTACCCCTTCAATCCCATTTAACGCTCCATACACATGATCAATACTATCGTTTCGTTTTGCTAACTCCAGAATACCAACTACCGTTGCGTTGATAGCAGGAGTTGGACCTCCTGATTGGGCGACCATAATATTCATAGCGTATTCCTACACACCTTTTTAAATATGAACATGTTCGTGATTATCCAATGCCGCTTCTTTGGCGCGTTTTTTCTTCATCCTGCTATCAAAAAACGCCACTAAGAACGGACACAAAAACAGCGTAATAATCGATGCCGTTGCACACTGAGCCGTTGCCATAGGCACTAAGTGTGCCATCGATGGATCAGCCGCGGCAATCGCGGCTGGCGTCATTGCTGAGTTTAATGCTGTGGTACCAATAGCCGCCCCCATCGCGCTACGTTCGTCTTTTTTCAGTAAAGCGTTATACAAGAAATAAAATAAGATACCGCTCGCAGCTGAAATAAGACCTAAGATGATGCCTGATGCTCCCGCTGTCGCTAATGTGGAAAGGTCGGTGCTAGAACCAATAGAGATGGTCATAAAAAAGGTCACGATAGGCTGAGCTTTTTGGCACGTTGTCTTAAAGTGCTCATCCAAATTCCCCCATACAAACCCAATTAATAGAGGAATAATGGTGGCAACCAGCGCTTGAAACGGAATACTCGCTAAGCCCGTCGCTCCGAGTGCAACCAACGTAAAAAATGGGCCATCGTTCAGTGACAAAATTGAGATTGCACCGGTATCGGTTGGCTTACCAAACTGAGCTGATAGCGAAATATACAACGAGCTATTGGAGTTCGTGATCGCCGCAATCATGACCATTGGCGTTAACCCCATCCAACCTAACGGGCCAAAAAATTTGGCAACAGCTAATCCGAGCAATACACCAAGAATAAATTTCATCCCTGTTAAGATACTCCCCTTATAAAGAGGCATCCCTACTTGCCTGACATTGATCGATGAACCACACAATATCAAAAATAGCCCCATCATCGCGGGCTGACCATTTTTAAACAGACCGGTAGTAAAACCTCCTATTTCAAATAATTCGGGGAATAGTGTTTTTATCGCGACAGCTAATATTAGTGGGACTATAACTAGACCACCTGGCATTTTTTCAAGCTTTTCTAAAAGTTTCACGTTATTCTCCTTAAGCTATAAAGAGTATGTTGAGTACTCTTATAACGAGGGAATAGCTAACAGCTAACGCCGTTAGCTATTAATGGATTATAAAAAGTTATTGGATTTATATATTTATAATTATTTTACTTGGCTTTCTTTATTTTAATTAAACAGCCAAATGTTCATTTTCATATTCTTTGATTTTTTCTACTTTTGCAGTAGAACCTGCACCAGAGAATTCACAATTTAACCATACATCTAATAAATAGGTTGCTAATTGAGGTGCAATAACACGCGCCCCCATTGTAATAATTTGCGCATCATTGCTTTTACGAGAACGTTCAGCTGAATAAGCATCATGGCAGCACGCTGCACGAATGCCTTTCACTTTGTTAGCTGTAATCGCCATACCAATCCCAGTCCCACATAGCAGCACACCACGTTCGCATTCTTTATTCTGAATCGCAGTCGCTACATCTAAAGCAACATCAGGATAAAGCACGCACTCTTCTTTCGTTTCTGTCCCATAATCGACTACATTGATATTTTTTTCTTGCAGATGTTTTTTTAAAATTTCTTTTAATTCATACGCAGCTTCATCACAACCAATAGCAATATTCATGATTCTTTCTCCTTTAAATCAAATATTTTTAAGCGCGCTTTCTGTAATTTTTCTAAAGTTTTCTGGATTTAATCCAAAACGACCAATAAATACGCCATCCACATCATTTAAACCTAATAGTTCATCTGATGTTTCACAGCTTACTGAACCACCATAAATAATCCGAATATCATCACTGACATCTTGGCCAAAATACTCTTTCACTATATTACGAATATAACAGTGCATATTTTGAATATAATCCAACCCTGCGGTTTTACTTTTACCAATTGCCCATACAGGTTCATACGCAAGAATGGTTTGTTTTAGAAAATCATGATTTAACCCAGATAGCATCGTCACAACTTGTTCTTTTAAGGCCGCCTGTGCACGATCTTGAGCGAGATCCTCTGAAGTTTCACCAATACATACCACAGGAGTAAAACCAAACTCTTGGCAAATACGCAGTTTCTTATTCACAGTTAAATCGGTTTCATTAAAGAACTTTTTACGTTCTGCGTGGGCAAGTTCAACATACTGACAGTTCAGCTCTTTAAGCATTGGCGCAGGCACTTCGCCGGTAAATGCGCCTTTGGTTTCAAAGCACATATTTTGTGCTCCCCAACCAATCTGCCCTGATTTAAAAATAGTTGATAAGCCTTGAATTAATGGAAAAGCTGGCAAAATGAAAATATCCACGTCGGTGATTTGCCCGACTTCCTGATGTATTCCTTGTGCGAGTGCTAACCCCTCTTCGAGAGTATTAACATGCATTTTCCAGCTTGCCCCTACTACTTTCCTTCTCATGAGTTTTCCCTCTTAGAGATTCATTAAATAGCCGTTCGACAATCTCGGTCACGATATGATCGTTACCCGTCATGCCCCCCTTACAAATGAACGGCATATCTTTATATTCACCATCGATAAACCGACCTATATCCGTTTGCGGAATCACGTAATCGATTAACTCAATACAATGAACATGCAGCCTTTCACAAACATTGACCATGGTGTCACCACCTGTCATGTATAGCCCTGCTACCTTTTCTTTCCCTACACGCTGAATCAATTGACCGACAATTTCACCTAGAGCAACGTTAATGCGTTTCGAACACTCACCGAGTGCCAAATTGTATTTATGATCCGTTTTGTTCAGATCTAGCCGACGCCCTTTTAACGCGGTTTCGATAATGATGGATTTGGCTTTAGGATGCTTTTTAATCACCGCCATAATGTCATCTAAGGCATCACGAATCGCTTCATCGGTATTCAAAATCAGATCGATAGCATTGAGATGGACTCTTTGGTTACGTTTATCAGAACACAACACCTCCATCTGCTTTTTCGTTACTTCAGTCGCACTGCCCGCTGCAATAATTACCATTTTATTGTCCTGCGATCGGTGGCGTGTGGTGACCTGCAAATCGGCATTAGAATCATCGGTTTGATGGGTATCGCAATGGCGCAGTGCCAATTTCTCTGTGAGTGCTCCTGGGTCAACCGACAACACCTTCCATTGCAATTCCACTAAAGCATCAGCAATCACTTCAACATCATCTTCAGAGACCGCATCAACCAAAATAATTCGGTCACCTTTTGCTCTCGCAACGTTTAATGCTTGCTTAAGATCCTCTACACCAGCCATCACCGAATCAATGGTCACAAGACCAACTTGCTGCTGAGATTGCTCACTAATCAAACGCGGAATGTAGTTTTCACGCACAGGTGTTTTCACATCATTAAACACTTGCGTACGAATCAGCGGTACTCCTTCAATCAAAGAAAAACCACCAACCATAATCCGGCGTGATTTCGGCATGGAAGGCACCATCACCGCTACATACTCGTCGCCCAATACATCCAGCATGGCATCAATCTCTACGCCGATACCACCACGCAGGGTGGTATCAGTGCGTTTGGAGAATTGTGTAATGCCTAGTGTCTGTAAACTCTTGGTTGCTTTGGCAACTTCTACATAGGCCTGATCTTTGGGTAAAGAACGGCTATCACTACTGACAATCAAACCGTCATATTTGGCTAAGTCACTATTATCATTAAGATTAGAATCACTAAATATTGCAGCAGTTTTAATCCCTGATCGTGACAATAGCACTCCGACCGTGGTGGCACCGGTTAGGTCATCAGCTACAGCTCCAATTACTGGCATACGTTCACCTTTACTGGTTGTCGTGTTTCATTTTGGCGTATTCGGCAACTTTAATAGTGGATTCAAGCATACTTACGGATTGAGCAATCCCTTTACCGGCAATGTCAAAAGCCGTTCCGTGGTCAACGGAACTTCTCATAAATGGCAAACCGAAAGTAATGGTGATTGATTTTTCAAAGTCATACGTTTTACACGCAATATGACCTTGGTCGTGATAAAGCGACAAAATGGCATCAAAGCGGCCATCTTTACCTTGATAGAATACTGAGTCGGCAGGCAATGGACCGACAGCATTAATACCGAGTTTTTTCGCTTCTTCAACCGCTGGAATCAATTGGTCAATTTCTTCGCGACCAAACAGACCATTATCACCACCATGTGGGTTCATCGCAGCAACCGCAATTAATGGATTTTTGAAGTTGATTTGAGTTAACTCAGTATTAATGTTTTTTACGAAATCAAGCACGACATCTTTAGACGCAAAATCAATCGCATCTTTTAGCGCCATATGACGGCTAACGAAGAACACGCGCAATTTATGAGTAGAGAACATAGTGAGCGCATATTTAGAGTCGGTTTCATCTTGATAAAGTTCAGTATGGCCCGGCTGTTTCACCCCAGCGAGTTTGATGGCTCTCTTGTGAATTGGCGCCGTTGATACCGCATCAATTTTGCCTGCCTTACCAAGCTCAATTGATTTCATGATGTAATCCACACTCATACGACCAGCAAGCTCTTGCACTTCTCCGTACACCACGGATGAGCAGTCATATTGGTTAGGTTCAAGAACATCAATCACACCAAATTGATACTTACCTTCACTTGGGTCACTGATTTTGTTGTAAACGATAGGCTGGGTAACACCGATGACGTCTTCAGTTTTTTGTAGGATTGGAAGACTGCCAATGATAAAAGGTTTGCATTGATCATAGAGTTCTTTGCTGTCCTTCATCATTCTTAATACGATTTCTGGACCGATACCTGCCGGATCTCCCATTGTTACAGCAGTAATAGGTTTAAAATCACTCATTGTCATCCCCTTAATTATTAGAAGTATTAAAAGTTCTATCTTTGCGTCTTGTTCTTTCCGACGTTCAAATAGTAAGCAATAATTCCGAGGAAAACTTTTTTTTGTTTGTGTTTTGCTTTCGTTATTTGATTTTTTCTATTTTTTATTGGTGTTTTTTTTGTTTTTGTTGGTGAAAACAGTTGTAAATATCCAACTAATTTGATAGTGTCCGGTTGGATTGTATTTTCATTTACTAAGTATGTAAGGAGCGTCATCTGTGCTAACGTCTAAAAGACACGATGATATTCTTAAGTTATTGGAAAAAAACGAAAGAATTACCACTAAAGAACTCAGTGAATGTTTAAATACCTCGCCTACGACGATCCGGACTGATCTTGCCTACCTAGAAAGCTTAAACCTCATTCAAAAGTTCCATGGCGGCGCAGCGCTAGTCAAAAAAACCAGTCCACTCAGTGAATTAATATTTTCAAACCGTGAACATTTAAATCACGAAGAGAAAAACATCATTACTGATGAAGCGTTAAATCATATACAAGATGGCCAATGCATCATCTTAGATGCCAGTTCTACATCGCTCATGCTCTCGAAAAAGCTTGGCCAATTTAGCAAACTCACCGTCGTCACCAACGGTATCTACAACATGTTGGTGCTTAAAGACATGCCCAGCATCAATATTATTTTTATTGGTGGCGTGGTCACAAAAGACTCCGGGTCTATTGAAGGGTTACTTGGGGAAGATCTGGTGAAAAATATCTCGGCTGATGCCATCTTCTTTTCTGCACACGGTTTGTCACAGAATGAGGGCGCGACAGATTTTAATT
The DNA here is from genome assembly GCF_009874545.1 of Vibrio eleionomae. Taxonomy (NCBI): domain Bacteria; kingdom Pseudomonadati; phylum Pseudomonadota; class Gammaproteobacteria; order Vibrionales; family Vibrionaceae; genus Vibrio; species Vibrio eleionomae. The sequence goes on from NZ_WEKT01000009.1 coordinate 126,947, forward strand.
TATACGAAGTCTCATTAAAAAACTTGATGGCCAGCCGCGCCAAACGCAAGATAGCGCTGATCGATCACTCCAAAATAGGCAACACGTCTGTCGCATCATTCTGCAAATTTGCTGATATCAACCTTCTCATCACCGATCAGAAAGCAGATAAAGCAACTATCAACGACTTCACTAAACATGGTTTAGATGTCACCATCGCGTGATTCCAGCAAATTTAACAATAAAATAGCCCATCATTGGATGGGCTATTGTGATATTCAATATCTCACATTCTATTTTAACTTTCGGTCATCCACTGGCGTAGGTTTTTCAGCATATGAGTGCAAAGTTCTAATTGCTCAACAGTGACAAACTCATCCGGCTTATGACCTTGTGCCATACTACCTGGGCCACAAACTACAGTGGCAATACCGAGTTCATCAAATAAGCCACCTTCAGTCCCGAATGCTACCGTTTCAAATTGATCATTGTCGCTCCAACTCGCTACTAATTGAGCAAACTCTGACTGAGGGTCCGTTAATAACGGCGGATAGGACGATAGCGATTCAAATTTGATATTCGATTCCGGATGCTTTTCGTTCATTTTCGGCTGTAACGTGTTCTGTGCATACTCAATCAATGAACCAAATGTAACGTCTGCATCCATACCCGGTAGGTAACGCATTTCAATATCAAAATAACAAAATTCAGGCACGATATTTAATGCACTTCCACCTTGGATAACCCCTGTCTGCATGGTACTAAAAGGGGGTGAAAATCGATCATCTTTAATCGCTTCTAAAGACTCTGAGAGCTCCGTTGCCCTAGAAATAAGTTTTGCAGCATATTCAATCGCATTGACTCCATCAGGCGCATACGCAGAGTGGCATGCATGCCCCTCAACCTTACAACGCATCGCTACTTTGCCCTTATGACCAAACACTGGTTTCATTTCCGTTGGTTCACCGACAATACACATTAGTGGCTTATCCGCAGAGGCTTGGATATGCTCGATTAGACTGCGAACCCCCAAACAACCGACTTCTTCATCATAAGAAAAAGCCAAGTGCAGTGGCATTCGTAGCTGACTCTGCTGAAAATGCGGTATAGCGGCTAATACACAGGCAATATAGCCTTTCATATCAGCGCTGCCACGTCCGTAACATTTACCGTCACGTTCAGTCATAATAAACGGTGGAACACTCCACTTTTGTCCATCCACCGGAACAACATCGGTGTGTCCCGATAGCATAACACCGCCATCACCACTTGGACCTAATCGCGCATATAAGTTCGCCTTAGTATGCTCTTGATTAAAGATGAGTGTGGAGTCCACACCCACTGTTTCTAAATACTCTTTAATAAACATCATCAAGTCGAGGTTTGATTCTCGACTTGTGGTATCAAATTTCAATAACTGACCAAGGATATCTCGCACACTATCGACCTGAAATGAGTTATTCATTTCCAGGGACTCCGTAACTTGGCGCTTCACGTGGATCAAGTGCTCTTGTTACATAAGCTTCCATTTGTGGCTCATAATCTTGCCAAAGCTTTTTCAGTTCTTTGATAGGGTTGTCGTCAGCCCAATCAACTCGCAAATCGACCAGTGGCCAAGGATAATCATCCACCACCTTCACTGCCGCGGAATGAACAGGCCCCATTTCACCACCTTGTTGTAACCCGGCTTCAAGTGCAATAAGCAAACTGGCAGTCAAGCTTTCTTCAGAATCCTCAAACGCTTTCACCATGGCATCTATCACTTCAGTATTCGCTAGCATATTACCAGCCGCAACGCAGTTGTTACCTTGGACTATATTATGAATGCCTAATGTTTCTGTACCGCTAAAACAAGCACTTTCGCCGTGAATATCAATGACCGTCAATTGACGATAAGCACTATGCTCATCTTCTTTTATGGCCTGCTTTATCGCTTCTTGAGGTGTTTTTCCTGCTTCTAACGCACTAAGCATTTTGGGGCCGAGTGAAGGCAGGGTGATATTTTGGCTTGATACCGCCCCCACCCCAGCTAACAACCAAGGGCAGCGCGCCCCAACGCAAATACTTGAAGAACTAATGGCAATGCCCAGTTGCCCAGTTTTCGGGCAACGCGCCGCTATAGAGATCGTCATAAATGTGTTTCCTTATTCTTCAGGGATGACTGCAATAACGTCAATTTCCATTAACCATTCCGGTTGCGCGAGTCCCGCCACAACAATCCCGGTCGAAATAGGATAAACACCTTTTAGCCAGCGACCGACCTCACGGTAAACAGGCTCACGATAACGTGGATCTATAATGTAAGTGGTTGTTTTCACGATATGAGAAAGATCACTTCCCGCTTCTTCTAGCAGTTGCTTAACGTTCTTCATTGCCTGTTCAGCTTGCGCGGTAGGATCGCCTAATCCAACCAAATTACCATCAAAATCTGTTCCAATTTGACCACGGACATACACAGTATTTCCAGCAACAACAGCTTGGCAAAGGTCATTATCTAACGACTGGTTAGGGTACGTTTCTTTGGTATTGAACATACGAATTCGTTTGTGAGTTGGCATCATGCTCTCCTTATCTTATTCTTCAATGCGGTATTGTTGGTATTGACGCTGAATCACGATTTGATCGGCAATGTATTTGGCATCATGCCACACGCCCCAAATAAACGTTGAACCACGACGAGATAGCCAAGGTAAGCCAATGAAGTACACACCTTGCTCTTTAGACACACCACGTTGTTGAGCGGGTTTGTTATTTTCATCAAACGCATCCACCTGTAACCAGCTGTAATCAGTATCAAAACCAGTTGCCCAGATGATGGTGGTAATGCCAGCTTCGGCAAGGTTCAACGCCGTGGTTGGATTCGTCATACACTCAGGATCAGCAAGGAATTGTCTCGCTTCTGGCTCTTCAGGAAGATCAAGTTTATTACGCTCGATGTATTCATCTGCCATGTCTAATAACGATAGATAGTTATCATCTCCCGCATTAATATTGGCAGCTAAGTCATTATTAAAATAAACATTGCCATCATTAAACGAATCGGTGCGACCTACTAGGTTCAAACCTTGCTGTGCAAGCTCTCGGAAATCGATGGTTTTGCCACCATGAGCGCCACTTACTGCAATCGTTACATGTTCTTTACCGGGTTCTGTTGCCGTTGCATCCCAGAGGCCGAGTACACCTAACCACCAAACAAAATCACGCTGGCGATAACTGCGCGGTGGACGATCATGAGGACCAACAGAGAGATAAACTGTTTTGCCTGAACGTTGTAGTTCATCGGCAATTTGTACGCCTGACGAACCGGCTCCGATAACCAAAACACTGCCTTCAGGAAGTTGTTCTGGATTGCGATAATGTGCCGAATGGATTTGGTAAAGCTCATCATCTTTTGGCGCGATAGCTGGAATAACTGGAACTTGGAAGGGACCCGTTGCAGAGACAATACGCTCAGCAATCCAAGTACCTTCTGAGGTTTCAACCACAAAACCACGGCCAGTTTCATTGCGTACAACTTTAGATACTTCTACGCCAGTTTTGATTGGTGATTGAAATTTTTCAGCATATTCGGCGAAATAGTCGGCAACACGATCTTTCTTAACGAAACTATCTGGACCTTCACCAGTAAAAGTAAGGCCAGGAAAGCGGTCATGCCAAGCCGGTCCGTTCGCAACCAGTGAATCCCAGCGTACAGAACGCCATGCTTCAGCAATACGACCTTTTTCTAAAACAACATGCGGAACATCGGCGCGGGTTAGGTGTTCGCTCATCGCTACACCAGCTTGCCCACCACCCACAATTAATGTGTCGATATAATTACTATTTTCTTTCATTGAACTATGCCTTTTGGGAGCTGACCCAATTTCTTATTTTATTTAAGAGAGTGAAATCAGCTTATGGCATAGAAGAAAAGCGGTAAAATATTATAAAACTTCCTAT
>NZ_WEKT01000090.1:0-9334 GCF_009874545.1 Vibrio eleionomae
AGACCAGATGCGTCAAACGATCTTCGAGTACATAGAGGTTGATTATAATCGGACAAGAAGGCACAGTGCTCTTGGGTATCTAAGCCCTGTTAACTTTGAACAGCAAAATGTCGCTTAATGAAGTGTCCAGTCTGGCTGGAGCAGATCACTTTCCAAGCCATAGTTAGTCCTCCTAACTATGAGTTTTAACTTATGTAAACGAAGTCTCCAGATCATTTTGTAAAGTATGTCCCCGGTTTGTACACCCCCTCTAACTCCCCCTAGAAGGGGGAGAACCAGATCGAGCTTGGAATTTATTGACCACTATAGATGTGTTTGGCCTGTTGGTTCATTGAACGTTGAAATATTCGCGATCGTTGGACCAGCTCCCTCCCCTTGGGGAGGGTTGGGGAGGGGGATATCAGCGAGTCCGTGGGTGAGGGAATTGATAAACGTTCTGAGTATTATTTTGCTGCGTACGTTTTGACAAAGGTATCAACAATATTCTTCCCATCAAATTGAGCAAGCGATAGCTCAACATCACGTTGATAACTTTCCGTTTTTGGCGTATTCATCGCAGATAGGATTTTATCTGCCAGTGCTTCAGGAGTCATGTCAGATAAATAATGACTTAATTCACCGCGCATAATGTGAGGAACACCGCCTGGGCAATTTGTCGCTGCAATAGGGGCACCACAAGCAAGAGCCTCTATTAGCACCATCCCTAAACCTTCCGACTTAGAACTCAACACAAACACATCGGCGTGACGAAACCAAGGGTAAGAGGGCGTTTGTAGCCCTTTAAAACTAACTCTCTCGGTTAAGCCAAGTTCTTGCACAAGCGCTTCTAGCGAAGAGCGTTCTTTCCCTTCCCCAACAATAACAAGATCCTGCTCGATTTGCTGTGTTTCAACTAAGTGATGGTATGCACGAATAAGTAAAGGAAAGTTTTTAACTGGATTGAGTCTGCCCAACCCAAGAATATAAGGTTTTGAATGCAATACATCGCGGCCAGCATCAGGATATTGGGCGATATAGTCAAACTCAACAGGGTTGCTAATCAGAGTGGCATCTTTAGGTCGAATATCGTAACGCTGCACCATCTCTTGGAAGTTATCCATGACGCCGTTAGAGATACACACCATATGGCGATTACCATATAACTGATTAAATGCCCAACGAGAGAGCTTTCCGTAATGTTCTTGCGGTTGAACACTTTCACAGGCAAACACAAAGCGAGGATCCGCCAAAGGCCAAATATGCTCAAAAGTACCATGACCACGAAAAACAATCAGATCAAACGGCTGACCTGATTCTTGCTCTAGGGCAGTTAATCTTTTTTTGAAGGCCTGCGCTTCAGCATAAGCAAAGAACAGTGGGAAGGTTTTACGTAATAGCACGTTAGATAAACGGCAAGCACCAAACCAAAGTGCTCCCACACCTGTTTTGAATACGTCTTTCTTCAGATCAAACAGATGTACGGGAATCTCTGGGTCATAGGGTTTTAATTCAACTTTACGATTTTTTAAATAGATTAAATCGGTTTGGTGCCCTTGCGATTGAAAAGCATCTGCCAAATTAACCGCAACTCGCTCCATCCCGCCGACTTTCAAGGTATTAACAACAACTGCGACTTTCATTTTACAGCTCAGTCTGTTCAGAACGTTCCAATGAGGATGTCAAATAGAAGGTATAGATACAACCAAAAATAATAGTATGTGTGTATACACCATAAGTTCTGGAGCTGAATGTCTCAAAGCAGTTAATCACAAGCCAAAAGGTGAGATAAATCAATGCAAAAACAGTGAATGATTTCAACTCAGGCTTTTCTTTCATCGCCAAAAATATTGAGCGAACCCACCAATAGTAGAGGCTATAAATAGCGATTAAGCCAACAATTCCATATGCAACTAACGTTTCTATATGGAAGTTATGTAAATGGCCAAATCGTTCTTTTAGTTCTTCAGAAAATTTATCCGACTGCTTGATAACTTGTTTTATCGCTTCATCACTGTTACCTAAAATAGGATGTGCACTAATCCACTTAGAAGCGTCGATCCAAGAATTAAAACGAATACCTACACTTGTCATTGGAATATGTTGCCAGTCGCCTCTCAAAATCGTCTCCATCACGGAGTTTTCTTTGTTAAGTCGCTTTTCAACAATGGATGAAGTGCTAAACAGTCCACCCATTATTGCAATAATCAGATAAAAGCCTAACAGCTTTTTCCCTCTATAATGCGGATTTACAACGGCTAATGCGATTGGAAGTATGGCTAAGGCAGCGGCCATGCCTAGCCAAGCTTGGCGAGCTTGAGAAACAATAAATAGCCAAGTCAAAATAGAAAAACCGAGTATGGAAAGGACTGATTTTAGGACTTTTAAGTGTTGTGATTTTATCGACCAATATAGACATAAAGCACAGATCAGCATGCCAACACCGGCAAACATGGCTGTAAATTGGGCATTTTTGATACTGAAGTCAGCACGCTGGCCTACCATTGCTCTGGCAAGTTGTTGCTGAAAATCAGGCGCGACCAAAGCACCAATAGCAACGCCTAAGGTGAAAATGACCATTAGCCATTTAACTGCTTTTGGTGAGCCTTTGAGCCAATAAGCGACAAAAATGAAGCTAAAGAGCTTAGATAAGCGGTCTAGACTAGGAGAGTCTTTTACAAAATCAGGGTGATAATGCAGGCCGTTTAGCCAGCTCATCACTTGTATGATGAGCACTGCACCAAGCAGCTTTACCATCGGGTCTTTATATAAACGATGTCTTTTTAGCCATAAAAGTGGGATAGATAGCACCATAAAAACAGTATTTAAAACTCGACCTGCATCTTCAAAACCCACAGTGATCAATGTGGTTAATAGCAATAAGGCCAGCATAAACATCCCCATTTTAGGGCCATCATAAAACTGAACAAATTTATTGGGACTACTGGTTGTTACTGCGTTATTCATTGTTGTTGTGTATTCCATTGCCTAACCATAAATAAATGTTGAACTTAATCAGCTATAAAGCGACATCTTGTTCTATAAATAATTATTTGATTTTAATATTGATATTACTTTATCACTGTCTAATTCTTTTAAACATTTCAAATGGCCTAATGGACATTCACGTTTAAAACAAGGGCGACATTCAATATCCGTATGTACAATATGAACTTTGTCTGAAAGCGGTGGCGTGTAATCAGGAGATGTTGAACCGTAGATACCAATCACTTCACAACCCACTGCTGCTGCAACGTGCATCAGTCCAGAATCATTACTGACCACGGTTTGACAAGCCCCCAATAAATCCACCGCTTCAATCAGAGATGTTTCACCGGCTATAACATGTAATTCCGTCTTTTGCCTATCACTAATTTGAGCTTTAATGGCTTCGCAAATCGGTTTATCTTTTCCTGAACCGAATAACCAAACCTGATATCCATTATCGGCAGCGTATTGAGCCACTTGAGCGTATTTCTCCGCTGGCCACTGTTTCGCCGGGCCAAACTCAGCACCGGGACAAAGCCCTAAAATAGGTTTGTCAGATGACAGGTCAAACTTTTCTAATGTGGCTTGCTGCAGTACTTTATCAACAACCAATTTAGGCACTGGTAATGTATCTAATCCGCCCAATGAGGCAGAATTCACCATTTCTTTTTTAGGGTGAGCAAGAGCGACTAAACGTTCAACCATATACTGGAAGTCATTGCGGTTAGGGCGAATATCATTGAGAAGACCATAACGCATTTCTCCTTTCCACCCCACCCGTTTAGGAATTTTGGCAAAGAAAGGAACAAGTGCAGATTTCGCAGAACGAGGTAAAACATAAGCGCGGTCGTATTGCTCTGAAATTAAACTTCGACCGAGATGGAAGCGAGTTTTTAAATCAAAACTACCATGACCAAGAGGCATCTCGATGGCGCGGCGAACCTGAGGCATGCGCTCAAGAATGGGTTTACACCAGCCGGGAGCTAATACATCAATCTGAATGTCAGGCTCCTGTTCCTTTAGTCGTTGGTATAACGACTGCGACATTACCATATCACCGACCCAAGAAGGGCCGATTACTAACACTTTACTCATTCACTTACCGCTTTGTTGTTTTTCTGCAAGTTGTCGTTTGGCTTGCTTATAAACGTTATCGCCATCTGGTTGTGTCTTTAACAGACGTAGCGTCCACATATATTGCTCTGGATTAGTTGAGACTGCACGCTCGATAAATTGGTTCATTTCTCGTGCATCCTCCTCCTCTGTTTCATGAGGGAAATTCTCAAAAGCTGGATAAATATCGACAGTATATCGTCCTGTTTTGGCATCTATCATAGCGAAAACAGGCACAATTGCCGCGCGTGATACTTTGGTCAGTTTGCCCAATCCTTTTAATGTTGCTTTAGTCGTGGCAAAAAAATCGACGAAAACACTCGCCTCGGCGCCATGATCTTGATCGGGAAGGTAATAGCCTAAATATCCATCGCGCACAGATTTAATAAACGGCTTCACACCATCGCTACGTTCATGCACTTTACCGCCATACTGAACACGTTGTCGGTGCATCAACCAATCTAACACTTCGTTCTTCTGTTTTTTGGCCATTGCTGCCACGGGTAAGTCCATTGAGGCCAATAAAATAGCAGGGATATCAATAGTCCAGGAGTGGGGAACGAGTAGAATAATATTTCTACCCTGCTCTTGAAGTTGAGTGACATGTTCGATCCCACGTATATCACATTGATTTTGTAGCCAGTGGCGATTTCGTAAGGTAAGTAGACCAAATCCGGTCAGGAAAACACCGGAGGTTACCAAGGTATGATGCAAAATAGTTTCACGCTCTTGCTCAGATTTTTCTGGAAAGCACGCTTTAAGGTTTGCTCGAGCATTGAGCATGGTCCCTTTTTGCTTTTTGATCATTCTGTTAGCGATTTTCACTGATAACCAGTAGCGAAATCGGTGTGGTAATAAAGAAAAGGGAATCCAAACGAGTAAAAGTAGCCAAGTTCCCCAATATTTTGGAGTAAAAAAATGCCAAGAGAGGCGAGGATTATAGGCTTTTGGATCGTAATCGTTGCGAGATGGAGACGACATGTAATTCTCGAATCTTGGGAAATAAAACAGCTAATTTAGATGCGTAGTATAGCAGCGAACTGTTTCGAGGGAAGAGAAGCCGCTTAAAGATGAGGCAATTTTTAATAAAATTGAATGGATATTCTTCTGTATATCAGTTCATTATCTTTAATAAATGATAATGATAGTCAGCTTCAATTAAGATTCGCTCCCTAACTAAGGGAGCGAATAAGATTGAGCGAGCATAGATTAGTCATTACCAAACAAATCGCGGGTGTAAACTTTATCTTTTACATCGGCAAGTTCTTCAGCCATACGGTTAGACACAATCACATCAGCTTCTTGTTTAAATGCGTTCAGGTCAGTGACATTACGTGAGTTAAAGAAGTGTGATTCTTTAAGTACAGGTTCGTAAATAATAACTTCAAGCCCTTTTGCTTTCAGACGTTTCATAATGCCTTGAATTGAAGATGCTCGGAAATTGTCAGAACCAGATTTCATGATCAAACGATAAATACCGACGACCTTCGGATTGCGCTTCAAGATACTGTCAGCAATAAAGTCCTTACGAGTACGGTTAGCATCAACGATCGCATTAATGATGTTATTCGGTACATCATGGTAGTTGGCTAAAAGCTGCTTGGTATCTTTTGGTAGGCAGTAACCGCCGTAACCAAATGAAGGGTTATTGTAGTGAGTACCGATACGAGGATCTAAGCCAACTCCTTCAATAATTTGACGAGCATTTAAGCCGTGTACTTCTGCATAAGAATCCAGTTCATTAAAGTAAGCCACGCGCATTGCAAGGTAAGTATTGGAAAAGAGTTTAACTGCTTCTGCTTCTGTTGAATTAGTAAAGATAACGGCGATATCTTCTTTTTCAGCACCTTCAACGAGTAAATCAGCAAAGCGTTTAGCGCGGTCACTCTGTTCACCTAAAATGATACGAGATGGGTACAAGTTATCGTACAGTGCTTTACCTTCACGTAAAAACTCAGGAGAGAACATGATATTTTCACAATTGAATTCTTCTTTAATTTTTGCAGTGTAACCAACAGGTACTGTTGATTTGATAATCATAGTGGCTGATGGATTAATCGCCATTACATCTTTGATCACTGCTTCAACTGATGAAGTATTAAAGTAATGAGTCTCAGGATCGTAATCAGTTGGAGTGGCTATCACGACAAAATCGGCGCCTTCATAAGCCAAATGTTTATCCATAGTAGCGGTGAAATTAAGCTCTTTTGTTGCTAAAAAACGCTCGATTTCAGTATCCACAATGGGTGATTGCTTCTGATTAAGCATCGCTACTTTTTCTTCAATGATATCTAAAGCAACCACTTCATGGTGCTGTGAGAGAAGCATCGCGTTAGACAGGCCAACATAACCCGTACCAGCTACTGCAATTTTCATAGTTTAAGCCTTGTAATAAATGAATAAATCTTAAAACGTACTAACCTAGCCGTTAATAATCTGCATATATTGTGCAACGCCTTCTGCTACAGTTTTAAACTGCACATCACAACCGGCATTACGCAGCTTAGTTAGATCCGCTTGAGTAAATTCTTGATATGCCCCTTTTAAATGCTCTGGGAACGGAATCGTTTCAATTGTTCCGCGACCATGGTGCTTAATAACAGCGTTTGCAACTTCTTCGAAAGACTCTGCATTACCTGTACCGCAGTTATAAATACCTGATACACCATGTTCCATAAACCATAAGTTCACCGCAGCCACATCCCCTACGTAAACAAAATCACGTCTAAAATGTTCACTGCCTTCAAATAATTTTGGATTTTCACCAGCATTCATCTGGTTGTTTAGATGAAATGCCACCGATGCCATAGATCCTTTATGTTGTTCACGAGGGCCATAAACATTGAAATAACGAAACCCGGTAATTTGGGATAACGTTTCGCCATGTTCTTGAGCATCTTTCCATAGTAAACGGACATAATTGTCAAATTGTTGTTTGGAATAACCGTAGACGTTGAGTGCACCTTCGTAATCGGGTTCTTCGATAAAGGTTTGTGTTTCACCATAAGTGGCAGCTGAGGATGCATAGAGAAATGGAATATCGCGATCTAAGCAGTAGTGCAGTAATTCTTTAGAGTACTCATAGTTATTGAGCATAATGTATTTCCCATCCCACTCAGTGGTAGCAGAGCACGCACCTTCATGGAATACGGCCTCGATCGGACCGAAATCGTCACCCGCCATGATTTGAGTAAGGAAATCGTCACGATCCATATAGTCGGCAATTTTTAAATCGACGAGATTTTTAAATTTACGACCATTTTTGAGGTGATCAACAACTAAGATATCTTCGATGCCGCGATCATTCAGAGCCTTTATGATGTTGCTACCAATCATACCGGCGCCGCCTGTTACAATAATCATGTATTTGTTCCTTAGTCAATAACTTATAGCAATTCCCCTCATTATAAAGGGTAATCATTAGCCTGTAATCACAAAATTGATCACATTCCTGAGTAAAAATCGCGCAACTCACTGTTCTGTACTAGCTTTTTAAAGGTAGTACTACTTTTTAATTATCGTAACGTGAAATTGAAGACAGAAACATGGCTTGTAGGAGCTTGACCTAAGGGCGGTAGCTTTGTCTAACGTTAGGGAGAAGCCACTTGACTAAGTTACATGTACGTTTTGTCATTTCTCTAATGATTTCCTAATCATCTTTATTTATATGATGTCTTAATTGGTAGTCAGAGCTATGAATGATAACAATGCATCAGTATTCTTTAAAATGAAGAATGTAATTCAGCATTATCCTTGGGGGAGTACTACATCTTTCACTCAACTATTTGGTTATAAGAATTCAATAAATCAACCGCAAGCAGAAATTTGGATGGGGACTCACCCTAATGGTTGTTCTCAAATTGTAGCAAATGAAGAAATGTATCTATTGTCCGATTTTATTAACTTAAACCGTACAGGGGTCTTATCAGAAAGTATTGCTGCTAAGTTTCGCGGATTACCGTATTTGCTTAAAGTTTTAGCCGCAGATAAGCCGCTGTCTATCCAAGTGCACCCGAGTAAAGTTCAGGCTAAAGAGGGATTCGAGAAAGAAGATCAAATGAGTATTCCTCGGAAAGCCGCTAATCGGAATTACAAGGATCCAAATCATAAACCTGAGCTGGTATATGCTTTGACTCCTTATCATGCCATGAATGGGTTCCGAAAGTATTCAACTATTCTTTCATTGTTTAGAAAGGTTGGCGTTTCTGCGATTGAAAATTTGGTATTTGCGTTGGAAGAGTCTGCAAATGCAGATGGATTAGAAACCTTTTTTAGGTCAATTCTTTCATTGGATGGGCCAGTGAAAAATAAGGCAATAAACCAACTTTTGAACTATGCAGAAAACAATAAACATGATGAGTTGTTCACCCTGATCATCGAATTATCGGAGCAATATCCTGGTGATATCGGTTTGTTCAGCCCTTTAATGTTGAATGTATTAACACTTCAGCCAAGAGAAGCTATGTATTTAGATGCCTGCACACCTCATGCGTATTTAAAAGGTACTGCACTTGAGATTATGGCTAATTCTGACAACGTATTACGCTCCGCTCTTACGCCTAAACATATTGATATAGAAGAAGTTGTTAGATGTACTCATTTTGAAGAAAAATCTCAAAATGCACTTTTGACTCAACCGAAAGAGCATAATGGAGGGTTATTGTTTCCAGTACCTGTAGATGATTTTAATTTTGCTATATTTGAAAGTGTTAATAATATTTCTTTATCAACTCAAAGTGCGGAAATTCTTTTTGCTATTGATTCCTATATGACATTAACTCACGAAAGTGGTGAAAGTATTACAGTTAATAAAGGAGAATCTGTATTTATACCGGCATATGCCAATAAATATCTACTTTCATCTAAAGGGAGAGTCGCTCGCGCATATAATTGATATCAAAATACTTGGCTTAAGCATGCTGGTTCTTCGTTAATAAAATAATTATGGCTAAAAATATTAGATATTAAAAAGAAAGCCAGTGAAAAGAAGCGACTTATGATTTTAGTTATTTACTAGAAGAGAATAAACCGAATATGTTTATACCTATAATTATGGCCGGCGGTTCTGGTTCTCGCCTATGGCCTTTATCTAGAAAGGCATTTCCAAAGCAGGGCAAACGCATGAAACCCCTTGGTTTTAAAGGCCTGTAGAAAAGGTTATTTTTGAAGAGTCGCTCAGTTTACCATCATCAAATAAACCTTAACTCACAATAAGTTAATTGATCATGATGATCAACAAGTTCCTTATTATGACTTT
>NZ_WEKT01000091.1:0-9190 GCF_009874545.1 Vibrio eleionomae
AGGTAAAAAGAATAAGAGAAATATCTATGAATTTTTATCAGATAAATGAAATCATGTCACTAAAATTAAACTGAGCAATATATACCCAAATGACCTCAAATGCAGGATTCAGAGATTCATCAACGAGCAAAAAGAGAGGCTAATTGGGTATAACATCCATATTATGATCTGGGAAGAAATCCAGTTTTGCGAAATAAGGGGAAGACCATGAAACGTCTTCCCCTAACATAAAGCCTTAGCATGCTCTTAAACGTTAGATTTCAGCACAACCCCATTCAGGGTAATGTTTCCGGATATAAGCATTAAGATCTTTTTCTGCAGCAGAATATTCACGAACATCAATAGAATTTGCGTCTGCAATTCTATCTACCATTCCAGCACCTACTGTCACATTAGTATGACGATCGATAATAATAAATGCCCCGGTTTTTGGTAGATCCTGATACGCATCAATAGCTACTTCATCGGTGAGTGAAACACTGGTTAAACCAATTTCATTCAATTCCAAAGACTCACTGTTTTCAGCATGCTGTTCTAACGTATTCACATCCACTTTATGTGGAATAGCACTCACACGACCAGTGCAAGACTTAGTCGCAAACTTAAACAGGTATTCTTTATGTGTACGCAGAGGCGCCTCACTCATCCAAACAACATGAGCATCAAACTTGCGACTCGTTTGTGGCTCGTGTCCAGTATGAACCAGCATATCTCCACGTGAAACATCGATTTCATCTTCTAGGGTAAGAGTGATGGCTTGCCCTGCCTGCGCAAGTTCAAGATCGCCATCGAATGTGTAGATAGATTTCACACGGGATAATTTACCTGATGGCAGTGCGGTCACCTCATCACCAACTTGAATCATTCCAGAAGCAAGGGTGCCGCAGAAGCCACGGAAGTTGAGGTTTGGACGATTCACGTACTGCACAGGGAAGCGCATTTGTTGTGAGTGTGTGTCTTTACCCACTTTCACGGTTTCCAACAACTTCATGAGTGTCGAACCCGGATACCAATCCATATTCTCACTTGGTGTCACCACGTTATCACCCAGTAGAGCCGAAATTGGCACAAAGCGAATATCGTCAATGTTGAGGTGCTCCGCCATCTCCCGATAGTCCGCTTTAATCTTCTGATACACGTCTTGGCTAAAATCCATTAAATCCATTTTATTAATGGCCACAATCACGTGTTTAATGCCAAGCAAACTACAAATATAGCTGTGACGACGAGTCTGCGTTTGAATACCATGACGAGCATCGACCATGACAATCGCCAGCTCACAGGTAGATGCCCCTGTCGCCATATTACGAGTGTATTGTTCATGCCCTGGAGTATCAGCAATAATAAACTTACGCTTATCTGTTGAGAAGTAACGGTAAGCCACATCAATAGTAATACCTTGTTCACGTTCAGATTGAAGGCCATCAACCAATAACGCCAAATCAAATTCCTGATCTGTGGTATTAAATTTTTGCGAATCTTTCTCAATCGCGGCCATCTGATCTTCGTAAATCAGCTTACTATCATAAAGCAAACGTCCAATTAGCGTTGATTTACCATCATCCACGTTACCGCAAGTCAGAAAACGTAGTAGGTCTTTATTTTCATGCACCTTCAAATAGGCTTCAATATCTTTTGCAATCAAATCAGATGAGTGCGACATAATCAATTTCCTTGTCAGGGTTAAGAGTTAAATACTTAGGGGGAACCTCGGTCCCACGCCCTAGGGAAGCTATTGCCTCAATTAACCCTGTAATAATCATTTAGTGTTTGGATAAATTTCGCTTTTTCTGCAAGAGGTAAAGCATTCACGCCAGCGGCCGCTTTACGTCCGCCACCTGTAGCAAACTGGGAGCAGACATCATCCGCTCCAACACGATTATTTAGCGGTGCTCGAACGCTAACCGTATAATCTTCACCCGTATTGTTGAGAGTCAGCACTGCATGTGCCAGAGCGGGAGATTGATTCGCCAACTCGTTGCCATACACGCCACTAATACGGCGTGCCCAGCACTCACACGGCAACTCAAACACACGGCTCACTGTATCGCTGTGCAGCGGCTTAATTTGAGCCACGTGCGCATAATCCTGTTCATACCCTTGCTTCAATAGGTAGTAAGGGGAAGATAGGTCATCTCTAAGATCAAATGGTGACGTATAGTTGAGAAGTTGTTGAAATAGCGTTGCAGGAGGAATATGCAAATCATCTAATGTCGCGCCGTAACCGTTGTAGTTAATCAGCGTGCCTAATTCACACAAAAAGTCGATATCAACTTGGTTTAATCCTTGTTGCTCTCCCATCGCTTGTGCGCGTTGGTTAAGATTATCGCCAAATGCAGCAGCAATAGCCCAATCGCTGTATTTTCCTTTTAACTTTTGGTTAATCAGTAAACTGGTACACACTTCCGCGTCCAAGTTCACTAACACTTCTAACAGGTCAGATTGAGGCACATCCCCAGTACGGTGGTGATCGCAATAAAACACCGGCACTTGCTTCTCAAGTAAAGCGTGTAACGCAGTTTGGTTTTTCTCCATAGAAATATCCAGCGTCGTCACCGATGTAACATCATCCGCTGCCACAACTTGAGAAAGTAACTTAATATCGCGTTTAACCCCAGTAACTAACACACTCTCTTTCGGCTCATGCAGACGCAACTGTAACAGAGCAATAATTCCGTCAGCATCACCATTAAATACATCGTAATGCATCGTTATTTATCTCCTTGCAAATAACCCAACGCATCCAATTGCGCCACAATCTGTGCAGCACATTGTTCAATAGAAACTTGAGCCGTTTTTACATGAATCTCAGGTTGAATCGGCGCTTCATATGCAGAATCAATCCCAGTGAAATGTTTAATTTCTCCAGCGCGGGCTTTTTTATACAACCCTTTTGGATCGCGTGCTTCACACACATCTAGAGGTGTATCAATAAACACTTCAAGAAACTGACCAGGTTCAAGTAGATCACGAACTTGCTGACGATCAGCAATAAATGGAGAGATAAAAGCCGTCAGCACAATAGAACCAGAATCAACAAACAATTTAGCAACTTCACCAATACGGCGGATATTTTCCACACGATCGCTATCGCTAAATCCCAAGTCTTTGTTCAAACCATGGCGCACATTATCACCATCAAGAAGATAACTGTGCTTACCTTGTTCCATCAAAAGGCTTTCGACCGCATTCGCAATAGTTGATTTGCCAGAACCACTTAAGCCCGTAAACCACAAGACGACTGGCGTTTGACCTTTTTGTTTTACACGTGCTTGATGGGTCACTGTCGAGTGATGCCAAACAACATCCCCTCCAGCACTATCATGCTGTTTTTTTTCGTAAGGAGACATTTAGAAATACCCTTCGCGTTTCTTTTTCTCCATCGATGCTGAGCTATCGTGGTCAATCGCACGTCCTTGACGTTCTGATGTCGTGGTCAAAAGCATTTCCTGAATAATTTCAGGCAACGTGGTCGCTTGTGATTCAACAGCGCCAGTTAGGGGGTAGCAGCCTAAGGTGCGGAAACGGACCATCTTCTCTTCGATCTTTTCGCCTTCACGCAATTCCATACGTTCATCATCGACCATGATCAACATACCATCACGTTCTACCACTGGGCGTTTTTTAGAGAAATACAAGTCAGGGATTTCAATACCTTCCAGGTAGATGTATTGCCAAATATCTAATTCAGTCCAGTTTGATAAAGGGAATACGCGGATGCTTTCACCTTTATTCACCCGACCATTGTAAATGTTCCACAATTCAGGACGCTGATTTTTAGGATCCCAACGATGGTGTTCATCGCGGAAAGAATACACCCGCTCTTTAGCACGAGATTTTTCTTCATCACGACGCGCGCCACCAAAAGCGGCATCAAACTGATACTTATCTAGGGCTTGTTTTAACCCCTGCGTTTTCATCACATCGGTATGCTTAGAGCCATTTTCAAATGGGCTAATATTCATCGCTAACCCTTCAGGGTTTTGATGAACAATTAACTTCATCCCCACTTTTTCCGCCATGTAATCGCGGAACTGAATCATCTCTTTAAATTTCCAAGTGGTATCCACATGCATCAATGGAAATGGCGGTACACCAGGAGCAAACGCTTTTTTGGCTAAATGCAGCATCACAGAAGAGTCTTTCCCCACTGAGTAAAGCATGACCGGATTATCAAATTCCGCCGCCACTTCTCGAATAATGTGTATCGATTCAGCTTCAAGCTGTTTAAGGTGCGTCATACGCGCAGGAGTTAATGTCATTGTCATTCCTAGCTTAACTTTCATTTATTTGGTGGTGAGATTACAAATAGAAGTATCCCAACATCCCCACCACCACTGTTCCATAAATAATACTAATCGGTAATCCGATTTTCATAAAATCTTTTAAACGATAATTACCAGCGCTATATACCATTAAATTGGTTTGGTAACCGTAAGGGCTAATAAAGCTGGCACTTGCGCCAAACGCTAACGCCAATAAATAGGCCTTAGGGCTAGTGTGCAGGCTTTCTGCCATGCTGATACTTAACGGGAAAATAAGTGCTGCTGCCGCATTGTTAGTCACCAACTCAGTGAGTATCCACGTTAATACATAAATCACGATAATGCCTAGCAATGGGGAAAAATCTGCCTGATGATAGGAGACCCATTGTTTTAAGCCATTTAACGCGCCAGTATTGGTTAACGCCTCAGAGAGTACCAGTGCAGAAGAGACGATAAGCCAAATATTTTTTGGTAAGCGGTGCATAATTTCATTAGAGGATAAACAGCCGCACAACAGCAGAGCACCAAGAAAAATTAACAGCGAAGTGAATAGAGGCACGCAACCGACTGCTGCAAGTAAAATGGCCACAAAAAAACCGTAAACAGAAAGGTGCTCTCGCCATCCGTTCAAGCATTGATCAGCTTCTACATCACTTACCCGATAAAAATTTTTATTAATATTACGACGAGATTTAAAATCATCCCCTACCGCAATAATTAAGTAATCACCCGCTTTAAGAACAATATCGCCGAGCTTACCTGAGAGTTTTTCCCCATCCCGCCGAATACCAATGACCGCAGAATCAAACAACGCTCGAAAGCCAGAAAGTTTCAGTTTTTTACCGATTAAAACGCTATCAGGGCGGATAATCACTTCTTTCAAATTGTTTAATGGCAATCCATTTTTATGGGCATAACTATTTAACCCATCAAACTGCGCTAATAACGTGATTTTTTTTATATCGCCACTAAAAATAAGCCGATCGTTTTCTTCAATGATTTCAAAAGGTGTGACCGGAGAAATCAGGCGCCCCTCTCTTAAAATTTCGACCAAGAATAACGATTCCAAGTTACGCAAACCATTCGCTTCAATCGTTTTACCAATAAGCGATGACCCCGGTTGAACTTTGGCATCGATAAAATAATCGGCAGCAACAACTTGATGTTTTTTATGCTGGGGAAGCCAACGAGAGAAAAAGACCAAGGCAATGCCACACACCAACACAACCATACCGCCAATAAGAGTAAAATCGAAAAAGCCAAGCGCTGGTAAATGCGCATTAATTGCCATGCTATTAACGATTAAGTTGGTCGAGGTTCCGATTAAGGTAAGAGTGCCGCCAAAAATTGCCGCGTAAGAGAGCGGGAGTAATAAACGACTGCCTGAGTGATAAGGATTATTACGAATTGGAGCTAATAACGTCGAAACAACAGCAGTGTTGTTGAGTAACGCAGAAGACAGCGCACTAAAACTAAACAGCCTAAACCAACTGCTGGCATAACTCGGCCGAACAATAAATGTAGCCGCAACGCGTAGTAGTTTGGTTTTTTCTAAAGCTAATGAACACACCATTAGCAGAATCAAGGTAAGAACACCTTGATTAGAAAAACTTTTAATGACTTGCTGACCCGTCACAATGCCACTGGCCACTAATATGAGCAGCAGCACACCGAATACACGTTCAGGGTAATTTTGAAACCGAACAAGGCCGATGATCGTACATGCAAACAACAGTAAGACTGCAGATGAGCTAGAGAAGTACCATTCCATAACGGTATAGTTATATCCTAAAGTTGCTTATAAACACTTAGACCTTCACTCAAATCAGCGAAATAAGTCAATGCGCCTTGGTGAAGAATTACCGCACTATCGCAAAATTGTTTGATCTCTTCGATATCATGGCTAACCATAATCATGCTTGATGTCTCTTTTTTATCCAACAACGCTTGTTTGGCTTTTTTTCGAAACTTCTGATCGCCAACGGACGTCGCTTCATCAATCAAATACACATCAAAATCAATCGAGATACAACAACCAAAGGCCAGGCGCGATCGCATACCGCTCGAATAGTTTTTTACCGGCAAATCGTATTTAACACCCAGCTCAGCAAACTCTTTTACTTTCTCTTCATAAGCATCTAAATCAGCAACGCCATTCACGCGGCCAATAAAGCGAGTGTTTTCTCTCCCCGTCATTTCTGGGTGAATACCGGTTGCCAAAGCCACTGGCCAAGAGATCGACTTTGTCGTCACTACTTTACCTTTATTAGGGTATTCACTCCCCGCGATAATTCTAAATAACGTCGACTTACCTGCGCCATTAGAACCGAGTAAAGCCACATTACCTGTATCAGGAAATGCAAAATTTAAATCTCGAAAGATATATTGCTTCCCTAGAGCCGAAGGATAGTATTTTGAGAGATGGTAAAGTTTAATCATTCTGATTTACTTCTTGGCCGATAAACAGTTTTTATATTCCTCGACTTTTTTATTAATAAAAGGGCCTGAAGGTCGCAGTTGAGCTGCGGCTTTCATTAATGAATAGGCCAACTCAACATTATCATTTTCAAAAAATACAGCTGCGTTACGAATATTATTAATATGTTTTTGCAGTTCTTCAGAATCCCCAGTATTTTTTCTAGAGCTTGTTTTATGGGTGTGAGGGAGCTCTGTTTCCTTTAGAGTAAATCCATGTAGTGATAACTCTTTAAATAATTTTTCTTTTGGATCATTATCCAGATCGAGAATAATCAGATTGTTTTTATTCTTAAAATAATCTTTTACAGATTCAATATGAGAATAGTAATGCTGTTTCCAGATACCAATCACTTCTTCCTGACTTTTATTAGTAGCAGTCATGGTTTTAGCTAGATAGCCAGGGTGATTAATCCTACTCTTAACCCATTTATCTACGTTACGGTAATTTAAAATAAATATAGAACCGGGGTATTGTTCATCAAGCTGTTGATAAAACTCAGCATAACTATAAAAAGCCTGATTATTTTTATCTCTATGCTCCATATCCGTAAACACTTGATAATCTTCATAACCAGTAAGTAATCGTTGTTTTTTTAAACTATTATTCAGTAACGTTCTGGATAAGTTACCACCATCCCAATGCACGGACTTATAACCTGCATTTTTTAAATAATGATAGATACTTGCCGTACCAGCTTTGTTAAAGCCTATTTGAAAAATCTTTTTTTGCGGTATTCTTTTCATAATGTCGCTACGTAATAGTTCAATTTCGGGAATATTTACGTTTCTTAATGCCAAACTTAAAGACCTCAAGTCATCAAGACTAAGCACACCCTTCATTTTTTCTACTGTTGCAATATATCGTTTTAAAACAAATTCCTTTGCCAACGTCAATTCTTGTTTCAAATGGCACTGTTCAATAAAATCTTGGTAATTATTATAATATTCATCCAATTTACTAGGTTCAATTTTTAATTCCAATCTCTTATTTGTCTTATAATACCCAAAACGGTTATTTTTAAAAACATCCCCTTTAGGTCGACCTCTCCCTAGCAATGAAANATATTCTTTTTTACCTCTATAGAGACGATGCAATACAAAAAAAGAAGGAATAATATCATTTGGAATATTAACATGAGCTTTTAAACTATCAAAAAAATCTGGTTTATTTCCATTAGAATCAACATAAGATAATTTCCCATGCGCATTATGAATACGTGGTTCAAAATTTGATTTCAAATCAACCATATACTTAATATGACGATCAACAGAGACATTAATACTCTGTTTAAAGCATGGGGAGAATTCGGTTTCATCTTTATGAATTAACCAATTAAAAACATAGACATCTGATTTTTTTACTTCCAATAAAAAATCTTTGATATTTTTTTTAAGATGAGAATGACACCAAAACTCATCTATATCGAGAAACA
This sequence comes from Vibrio eleionomae, assembly GCF_009874545.1. Taxonomy (NCBI): domain Bacteria; kingdom Pseudomonadati; phylum Pseudomonadota; class Gammaproteobacteria; order Vibrionales; family Vibrionaceae; genus Vibrio; species Vibrio eleionomae. The sequence goes on from NZ_WEKT01000091.1 coordinate 8,177, forward strand.
TGATATGCGTAAAACTGTTTTTCTTTGCCCGCTTTATTGCATCTTTATACGCATTGATTTGAAATTTAGCAGGATCATTTTTATATAATTCGTCACAAATAACATAATCTATCGGAAACTTCTGTTGCTGAATACTTTCAAGTATATTAATAGTCCGGTCTGAAGTGTTATTAACATAGACGTCTATCGAGTCAAACCCCATAAGTAGATGATGAAAAATCCATTCAGGTAAGTATGCCGCTTCATCTTTTGCTACTGCTACAATCTTAACTCTATTCTGCATAATATTGTCCACGATATCCCTGACACTATCGATTTTTTTTCTCAAGCTCTAAAATCATATCCATTTGTATAGCAATAAGATCTTCAAGTTTTTCTATTTTATTTTTTAAATCATCAATTTCAGTCAAATTTTTGCGCAAAAATCTTAAAGACATAGTATCTTCAAATGATAATTTTGGAAAATATCTCTTCCACAGAAGTTCGTTTTTCTCTTCAAACACCTTAATTAATTCAGAAATAACATTTCCAGACAAGTCAAAATCATAGTGTTTATCTCTAAGTTTTTTCGAGTTAGGTGTGAGATTAGCAATACTCTGTTTTACTGATTGATCGTGAATATCAGCGTAAATTGTATTGATTTTTGAAAATGACGAGCATAAAGAACTACTCAATCCTGAGTTACTGTCTTCAATATTATTGATTAAGCCTTCAAATTTTATTTTTGCTTTCTGACAAAAATCCTCTAGTAAATCACCATTGGTTAAGTATTTCCTAACCAATGGTGATAGTCTGAACCCCGAATTTGGATAATAACTTTTAAGCTTTTCAGAGATAAAAATAAAATCACAAAATTTAGTATTTATCATCTTTTGTGCGTAATCATCCAGAGATTCTCCAGTTTTATGTCCCCATTGCTGCCATGCGGATACCAGCAGTGTATCTTGACGCCTAACATAATATACAATATTTACACTACTGAATTTTTAATTAAAAAGCTTATGAATACTAGCT
>NZ_WEKT01000092.1:0-8952 GCF_009874545.1 Vibrio eleionomae
GGCAGTAGCGCCAATAAGCGTTTGATTGGCTACTTTACCTCGGAAAGCGACTTATCGATTGAAGCGTTAAAAGCGGAAATGGGTGAGCGTTTACCAGAATACATGGTGCCAGCGGCGTTAGTTCAAATTGCAGAAATTCCATTGACGCCGAATGGCAAAATGGATCGTAAAGCGTTGCCAGAGCCGGCAGAAGACGCCTTTGTGCGCCAACAGTATGTGATGCCAATCGGTGATATGGAGCTAACTCTGGCATTTTTATGGCAAGAACTACTGGGTATCACCCAAGTGGGGCGTTTTGATAGTTTCTTCGAATTAGGTGGGCACTCGCTATTGGCAGTGAAATTAGTCAATGAGCTGCATCAACGTGGCATTACATTGGATTTAGCCACCTTATTCGCGACGCCGGTACTGTGTGAATTAGCGGAAACATTCACTCAGCGTCAGCAAGAACAGCGCTCTTTGACGCTATCGTTCCGTGAAACAGGCAATCAAACACCGCTATTCATCGTTCCTGAAGCAAGTGGTGAAACCTTATATGGGCCGCTGTTAACCGCACATATTGATAGTGATATTCCGGTTTATGGCCTAGTGGCTCCTGATCGCAGTGAGCCTTCACTAAAAACCGTGCAAAAAGTGGCGGAGCATTATGTGCGAGCTATTCGTCAGCGCCAATCACATGGGCCATATCGTTTAGTCGGTTGGTCATTCGGTGGCACGATGGCTTATGAAATTGCCGCACAATTAATTGGTCAAGATGAGCAGATTGAGTTTCTTGGCATCTTGGATCGTTGGGCGGTATTACCCAGCTTTGAGCGTGAGTACCATCAAGGCGTTCGTTTCGAGACTATCGAACAAGAAATTGCCTTTATGAGTAAAGAAATTGTCGAATATCAAGTTAACCACAGTGAAGATTGTCGTGTGTCGGCGGAAGATATTCGAACACTTCTGACGGAAAGTGAACGGTGGCAGGACCATTTTTGTCTGGCGCAAAAAATGGCTATCTTACCGCGCGATTGGAATGCAGAATATTTCTATAACTGGCTGATTCATCGCAGAGATTTGCTTCATGCAGATTATAAGGTTCCAACAATACCAGTGTCTATTGATCTATTTGTTGCTCAGCAACGCCCAATGGAAGAGCAGGGGATACATGATCCATACCTCGCTTGGGATCAGGTGCTACCCACCGATGCTATTCGAGTCACCCCATTATCAGGAGAGCATCAATTGTTAATTTCGCAGCCTTGCGTGGCCGAAACAGGTAAGGCGATTAGCGACGCGATTGCTAAACGACGAAATCAGCATGAGGTTCAACAAACGCCAAGTTACGATCCCGTCGTTAAACTGCAACTGGGTAAAGTGGATTGTGCACAGGTATTTTGTATTCCAGGAGCTGGCGATAACGTCTTTAGTTTTATGGATTTAGCTGGGCAGTTAGGCAATGATGTGAGTATTTTTGGCTTACAACCAAGAGGATTGTGGGGCAAAGAAGCTCCCCATTCTTCAGTTGCTGCAGCGGCCCGATTCTACTGTGAAGCCATGCATAAACACCTAAATGACCAACCGCTGCATATTGTCGGTCATTCCTTTGGTGGATGGGTCGCTCTGGAATTGGTTAATCAGTTAGAAGAGATGGGAATCCCCGTTGCTTCTTTGACCATTGCCGATTCACGAGTTCCTCAGGCTCATCAAATGGAATATACCGATGTGGCTGCAATGATGAAGTTGATATCGTTATTTGAGATGCAAGGTGTTGAGCTCAATTTAACGGCTGAAATCTTAGAGTCACTGTCATTCGATGAACGATTACGCCGAGTTCATCAAAGCTTGGTAGCCAATCGCATCATGCCTGCGACATCTCGAATCAATCATTTACAAGGGATCTTCCGCGTATTCTCAACCAATATTCGGACTAGCTATTGGCCAGAACGTCGTCCTAACACGACGATCGGGTTGTTGTTATCCGAAGAGGCGAGTCAGCAGCAGCAAGAAGGGTGGTTAGATTGGTCGCCAGAAATACGCGTACAACAATCGACAGCAAACCACGTTAAGCTCCTCAAAGCGCCTTTTGTGCAACAACTGGCTAAATTGATTCAGTTATAAGTGAGTCATGGCTGTAGGGTCCGCTCTACAGCCATGCACAAACAAGGTGGCATTGAGCCTGATAAAAAACAACGGAGGTGAAAAGATGATTAGGACCATTATGCTCCGTTGTAAATGGCCCAGTGTTTTCGCCATAACGTTAAGCAGTCTTGCGGCTCTTGCTGGGCTGGGAATGCTAAACAGCATCATTATAAATTTGATGGAACTCATGAGCAGCCATCAAGTTAATCGCGTCGGCTTTATCATCTTTGCTATCGCTGGAATTGGGGCATTACTGTTTGGATTAGGGAGTAGGTACGTCACCGCTAAGTTGAGCGCAGATGTTGTGTGTGAGTTACGCGTTCAACTGACTCAACGCTTAATGTGTACACCCTATTCCATCGTTGAGACGTTAGGTCAGCAGCGAATTTTATCGGTCATTAATTCCGATGTGGCTAAATTTGCAGATGGATTGCTGCGAATTCCCGATTTTATCTACAGTGTCGTTACTGTGGCACTTTGCGCAGGGTATTTGATTGCGTTGTCCTGGCCGTTGTCTTTTGTCGTTTTTGCTTTTTTCATTATATGCGCGCTAGGTGTGCAACTTTTTTCCCGTGCGGGTATACGTCAGTTGCACATTTTACGTGGTCATGAACAAGATCTGTTTGATGGAATGACGACCCTTGTAAAAGGAATGAAAGAATTCAGTATTAATGTTAATCGACGACGCTTTGTGTATAAAAATAGGGTTACCTGCCACTGTAAAGATATTAAAGAACATCGTGTAAAAGTATCCTTTATATTTCCAATGCTAAATAATATCTCAGATAAATTAGTATTATTCCTTACTGGTTCCATTATATTTTGTGCGGGAAATTATTGGTTAAATACATCGTTTAACATAATTATTGGCTTTATTTTAACAACACTGTATATGGTAAAATATATCGATAATCTGGTCGGATCAATTAACAGATTGGGTGATGTGTACTCTTATTTTAAGAATATTGAAAATCTAGGTTTAAGTCATGCAGCTAATTTTGAGACACGTATCCAAAATAATACAAAACTAGTTGATATGAAACAGTGGAATGAAATTAAAATAAACCAATTATATTTTAAATATAATCGTATCGATTTAGATGAATACTGTTTTTCTGTTGGACCTATTACAACACAATTTAAGCGCGGTGATGTGGTGTTTATTACTGGCGGTAATGGCTGTGGTAAAACAACTTTCGCCAAATTGGTGTTGGGGTTATATCGACCAACTAAAGGCAGTATTAGTGTAGATGGTTTACCTATCTATCATCAGGATGAATGTGAGCTATATCAACAACTTTGTTCTGCAGTGTTAGCGGATTTTCATCTGTTCAATCAGGTTCTTGGTGCTGATGATGAGCCAGCTAATGATGCGGATATTATGCCGTATTTACAACGGCTAGAAATGGATAAAAAGGTTTCAACACATTATGGTTGCTTCTTGTCAACGTCATTATCTCAAAGTCAAAAAAAGCGTTTGGCTTTGATAATGTCGTGTTTGGAAGACCGTTCTATATGTGTATTTGACGAATGGACGACTGAGCAAGATCCAAAGTTCAAAGAAACTTTTTATGCTGAAATAATACCGCAATTAAAACGAAAAAATAAACTGGTTATAGTTATAACTCAGGATGATGAATATTTTGAATTGGCTGATCAACTGATCCGACTTGAAAGTGGTCAGCTTGTAAAAGATATTCATCTAGAGCAAAGTGAAATTAATCTAAAGAAATATTTTGTTAAATAATAAATATACTGTCTAGCTGGATAATTAAATTTAAAGATTATCCAAAAAATTGGAAGTAACGTTTCTGGCTTAAAATATTTGTCTTTTTGTGCAATACAAAAGGGCCCTTTTTAATTGTTAAAATGCGGGTTATCTAAAATGGAAAATCTGAATCGTTTATCACAATTACGTGATGAAACGCAGGCAATGCCTTTGTCCTCTGCTCAACAGGGAATGTGGTTTGCCCAACAGCTTAATTTAGAAGCGAATCCCAAGGTATTCAAAATTACTGAATATTTAAAAATTGATGGGAAAGTGGATGTACAAATTCTACTAGATGCTTTCCAACATACCCTGAGTGAGACAGAATCTTTTCAGCGCATTTTTTATCATACTCAATTAGGTCCACAACAGCAGACAGTGGAGCACCAGCCTTATGTGATCCCTGTTATTGATTGCAGTGAAGCGGCAGACCCAGAACAGATGGCAGGAGAGTGGGTCGAGCAAGAAAGTCAACGTTATTGGGATTTCGACCATGACCGCCTGTTTTCGCTCGCGGTATTAAAAATTAGTGACGAATGCTATTGGTATTTTGCTTGTGCACATCATCTTATTATTGACGGATTTGGCGCGCAGTTACTTTCAGCACGAGTGGCCGAACTATACAGTGCCATGGTTGCTGGAGAGCCGTTGCCTGAATGTGATTTCACCCCGTTAACCAAAATTCTTGATAGCGAAGAACGTTATCGCTCTGCGAAGGCTTATCAAAAAGATCGTCAATATTGGTTAGATCAAATGCAAGGCAAACCGACGCCACTGAGTCTGTCCGATAAACGTGCCGTGTGCACTGATATCTCGCGTCGTCAATCGTATTTGCCTGAGGAGACTCACCAAGCTCTACGTGCATTAGCCGCTCGTTTACACACACCATTACCGCAATTATTAATTTCGTTGACGGCACTCTTTTTACATCGAATTACCGGTGAACAGGATCTGTTAGTGGGCTGTCCTATGACCGGCCGTAGCAACAAAGTCGCACGCCGTTATGCTGGAATGATGTCTAACGTTTTACCTCTTCGATTAGCGATTGATCCGAGTGCTACTTTGGCTACGTTAGTTGAACAAGTACAGGCGCGAGTTCTCAGTACGGTTCGTCATCAAAATTATCGTGGAGAAGAGCTTAGTCAGGAGTTAGGTCTTGTGAATTCTGACGATGCTCTGGTACTGACTCATATCAACATTTTGCCGTTTGAATATGATATGACCTTTGGCGGGTTGCCCGTGCAGGCCAATAACGTATCACTGGGCCCATTAGATGACCTATCGATTAACGTGTGTGATCGTGGGGAAGAGCAAGGCCTCGAATTATGTATTGATGCGAACGCAGCACTGTATGATGACGCAACGCTAGATGCGCACTTTAATCGTCTGTTCCGCTTTTACACTGCAGCGACACAAGTACCGCTTGAATGTGAGTTGGGTGACTATCCGATAATGACCTCTCGCGATATCCAACTGTGGGAACAGTGGAATGATAAAGTGGAATACTTTGGTCCTCACCAACCAGCGTATCGCCTTTTTGAACAACAAGTTGAATTACGTCCTGATGCGATTGCCTTATCAGCAGAAGAGGGAATGTTAACCTATGATGCGTTGAATCGTCGTTCTAACCAACTTGCTCACTATTTGCGTGAACGTGGTGTAGGTCCTGAAGTCAAAGTTGCGGTGTGTTGTGATCGTGGTTGGGATTGGTTGATCGCTTTGCTTGGCGTGTGGAAAGCAGGGGGAGCGTATGTGCCGATTGATCCTGCTTACCCAATGGAACGCATCGATTATATTGTTGAAGATTGTGCCCCTAAATTTATGATCTCTGATGGCATTGTGTCGTTTGAAGAAAGCCAGACTCCGGTTGAAGTCTTGCATATGTCTGACGATGAAGTGTTATGGATGTTTGGCAGTGAAGAAAACCTCACACACCCTGAATATGAACCGAATCATTTGGCCTACATCATTTACACATCCGGCTCTACGGGCAAGCCGAAAGGGGTGATGGTAGAGCATTGCACGCTGACAAACTTGATTCATTGGCATAATCAAGCCTTTGACATGGGTGCAAGTAGTGCGACCTCAAGCGTGGCGGGAATGGGATTCGACGCTACCGTTTGGGAAGTATGGCCAGCACTGTGTGTCGGCGGGCGGTTATGTGCACCCAAATTGGCGGTCACACGCGATCCACAACAACTGCTGACTTGGTGGGCTGAACAGCCGGTTGATGTTAGCTTTCTTCCTACCCCAATCGCGGAGCTGGCTTTTGCTCAAGATATCGCACCGCAAACACTGAAATACTTACTGGTTGGTGGTGATAAGTTAACGCGCAATGCCCCCGAGCATGTAAGTTATCAGTTGGTGAATAACTACGGACCAACAGAAACAACCATCGTAACGACGTCGGGGCTAATGAAAGGTGCAGATGTATTGCACATTGGTGAGCCGATTGTAAACAGTCGTATTTATATTCTCGATGAGCGTCAAAAGCGTGTGCCTTGGGGCGTGACTGGTGAAATCTATATTGGTGGTGCCGGGGTAACACGAGGGTACATTAACTTGCCAGAACAAACAGAAAGCCGCTTCTTAGCTGACCCGTTTTCGGAGTTGCCTGGTGCTCGTATGTATCGCAGTGGAGATCTGGCTCGTTGGCTACCTGATGGCAATATTGAATTTCGTGGCCGTAATGATAGCCAAGTTAAAATTCGCGGTTTCCGGATTGAATTGGGTGAGATAGCCCATGCCTTGCAAGCGTGTCCTGACGTTGAGTTGGGCGTAGTCACTGTCGATAAAGAGAGTCAAGATCAGCGGATTGTTGCGTATTACACGGTGAGTCAAGAAGCACAGCAACGTCCTAGTCCCAAGTTGTTGAATGAGCAACTGACTGAAACTCTTCCTGCTTATATGATGCCTTCTGCTTACGTGGATTTAGAGGTGATGCCTTTGACTGCAAATGGCAAGGTGGATTACCGCGCGTTACCTAAACCGTCTGAAGACGCCTTTATTCATCGTGAGTACGAGGCACCGATTGGTGACGTGGAAAATCGTTTAGCGATTGCGTGGCAAGAGCTGCTGGGCATGGAAAGCATTGGTCGTCAGGACAACTTCTTTGAACTAGGTGGCCACTCATTATTGGCGGTCCAGCTAATTGAAAAACTGCGCCAACAAGGGGATGAATTGGCGATTAAATCGCTATTTACTCACCCAACGTTGCAACAGTTAGCCACCCAAATTAATAGTAACGACTCATCAATAGAGCAAGAGTCGAATGCGCTCGAACAAGCGCATTTAATGGCTTTTGGTCATGATGTTGCTGAGCAAGGAATAGAAGACAGTGCTGGCACAGAAATGACCCAGTTACAGAAAGACATTTTGCAGTATCAATCTTTGGCTGAAAAACAAGCTGAACCTATGATTGCCATGCATGAGCGTTATAGCCAAGCCCAATATTGGGACCAATTTATTACGGCTTACAATGAAACGGGCACTCAAGCTCCTCTATTCTATATCGGTCATGAACATATCGATGCAGAGTGGATTGCTCAGTTAGGGCACGCAATCGATTCTGATGTGCCGTTTTACAGTTTATGCTTAACGTCATCGGTGTTACCTAACTTACATACGATGCAGAAGATCGCTGAATATTATGTTACTGCTATTCGTCAGCGTCAGCCTCAAGGTCCTTACCGCCTGATTGGTCATGGTATTTGCGGTATGGTGGCATATGAAATTGCAGCGCAGTTACAAGGTGTTGATCAGCCGGTAAGTTACTTAGGATTGATTGATTGCTGGGGCGTGACAACGCAAGTTCAGCAAACTCAGTTAAGGGAAAAGGCTTCAACGCCGGTGGTATTTGGTATTGATAGTGTGACTGGCAAAGAGTGGGTCAATCATGAGTATCAGATTCATCGTCTCCCGCTCGCGTTAGATCTGTATGCATCAGAACCGCAACAAGGCTCAATGGGCTGGGAACACTATTTTGCACCAGAGCAATTAAAGGTAACGCCGAGCACGGTCGCGACAGATGTGGCTCAAGGGGTCATGCAGTACTTAACGACTAATCCGATGGTAGCCAATTTGGCTGAGTACAATCCTGTTATTCCGTTGCAAACAGGAGATAAGAAAGGCGCTATTGCGATTTGTATCCCTGGTGCTGGGGACAATGTCTTTGCCTTTGTTGATTTAGTTGAGCAATTAGATAGTGCAATGACAGTATACGGTTTACAGCCGCGTGGAATATGGGGCGATCTGCCACCTCATACATCAGTACAAGCAGCTGCTGATTTTTATTTGCATGCCATTTTGCCGCACATTGAGGGGAGACATGTGCATGTTATTGGTCACTCGTTTGGTGGTTGGGTTGCCATTGAACTTGCGCGTAAACTTGAATCTGTCGGTATTCAGGTTGATGAACTCGTGATGGCCGATACGCAAGCACCTCAAGCGATTCAGCGCGAATATACGGATTTAGAAGTGGTAGCCTATTTAGCTGGATTAATGGAAATGCATGGGGTGAATCTATCCATGACATGGGAAATTCTCGAAACGTTGGAGCCAAACCAGCGCATTGAGAAAGTTTATCAGCAATTGTTACAGCATCATATTTTACCCGCTGCAACGACCAAAGAGCAGTTTATGGGTATTGTTCGGGCATTTGCAACTAATTTAAGAACTGGGTATCAACCTTCGCAATGGCCAGGAGCTCCAACGCGACTATTATTGTCCAATCAAACGATGAGTGAGCAAAATATTTGGCTAAAACATTTACCGAAATTAGAAGTTGCCCATTCACCTGTTAATCATATGCAGTTATTGAAAAAGCGTCATATTCGTCAATTAGTAGAACTTATTCATGTTGGATAAATAAAACACATAGTACTGTAAAATATAATTTTAATAGTTTTGGTTAATAATTATTTATGTCAGTTTGATAATAGATTAATGTTATTTTGTTTATACGAATAAAATTATTAATGGTATTTATTGTTACTATAAAAAATGAGACATTGGTCCCATATGTAACCTTGCTATGTAATAATTAAAGTATGAAGTATTAA
>NZ_WEKT01000093.1:0-8600 GCF_009874545.1 Vibrio eleionomae
CTAATCTCACCTGGGCATATCCTGACGCGAGAGGCCCGAAGGTCCCCCTCTTTGAGCCGAAGCTATTATGCGGTATTAGCCATCGTTTCCAATGGTTATCCCCCACATCAGGGCAATTTCCCAGGCATTACTCACCCGTCCGCCGCTCGACGCCGTTAACGTTCCCCGAAGGGTCAGTTAACTCGTTTCCGCTCGACTTGCATGTGTTAGGCCTGCCGCCAGCGTTCAATCTGAGCCATGATCAAACTCTTCAATTAAAGTTTTTTTGTGGCTCAATGAATACTGAATACATTACTAAGTAATGTTGAATTGACTGTGCCAAGTTGTTCTTTATAAAAAAGGACGACTTGATTGGTCACTCAGTTCATTGAAACCAATTCGAAACCGAAGTTTCTCATTTGATTATCATCAACGAGTGCCCACACAGATTGATAGGTTTAAATTGTTAAAGAGCTTCCTAACCTTGCTTTATTCTCTAAAGCGCCTCGGCTAGGGGTGCGTATAATACGCTTTAAATATTTTGAGTCAAGATATTTTTTATCTTTTTCTCATTACCGCTTAACTACTTTCGTAATCCACTTTGTGATTTGTATCTCACTCCGTGTCGGTGAGGCGGCATTATAGGGAGCTATGAGATTATGACAAGTGTTTTTTTAAAAAAAGAATTTGTTCGATTAAAAAGCCATCAAAGCCTGATTTATCGAATAAAATATCAACATTTGAGGGTGGTCACAGCAATTGGTTGGAAAAAATCCAAGCATATACGTAATATTCATGTGTCTATTTTGTTAAAGCTGGACAAAAGCCTCTTATGTTTTCACAGATAAGTAGTATTCAATATGAACTCTAATAAATCGATTTTAGTTACGGTTGTATTTGCTCTAGTTGGTGCGATTGTTTTTTCGCAACTAACTTTATCCCCTGTTATTAGCTTTTTGATTGGTGTTGTTGTTACATTTTTTATATTCACTTTTGCGAACGGAACAACTCAATCACCTCAAGCTAACTCATCAACTGGCACCACAACGCTATATGTTGGTAATTTACCTTACAAAGCTAACGAGTCTAATGTAAGGGATTTATTTGCCGATTATGGTGATGTTTTTGCTGTGCGACTTATGAAAGATAAACGCACAGGTAAGAGACGTGGTTTTGGTTTTGTCGTTATGTCCTCTACTACAGCAGACATCGCTATTGATGCTCTTAATGAAGCGGATTATATGCAACGCACTTTGAAGGTTCGCGTTGCTAATGATCCTAAGCATCCAAATGGTGATAGTACTGAATAGGTAGAAAACCTAACTGTGACAAATGTTGGTTAAGTGCATCTTCTTCCCAAGGAGGTGCACTTGCAATAATCTGATGTTTCGTCTTATCTATCGTTCCCTCTCCTTCTCCAATAAGATAAGCCACTCTTCTTGCTATGGCTTCTCCCGAATCCACCAGAACAATTTGTTGTCCTAACACCTGACTGATTTCATCTTTTATTAATGGAAAGTGGGTACAACCTAACACCGCAACGTCGATTATCCCTTGTAAAGGTTTGAGGATTACTGATAGCTCATACAGATCTACTGGCTTACCACGTAATTTTTCTTCGGCCATATCCACTAATCGAGTTGAACCGAGCAGCTCAACCTTTTTATTTAGGGAAAAATGTTTAATTAGCTCGTGAGTATAAGATCTCGTGACGGTTGCTGGCGTTGCAATAAGACCAACCGCCTTATTTGCAATGGCGGAGGCTGGTTTAATTGCGGGAACAACACCAACGACAGGGATGGAAAGTTTGGATCTAAGGTTCGGTAAAACAATAGTGCTGGCGGTATTACATGCAATAACGACTAGATCAATCTGTTCACGCTGAGCTATATCGGTAATAAATGAGTCTACACGTGTAACTAATGTCTCGGGATCTAGCTCTCCATATGGGTAAGCTTCGTTATCAAAAAAGTACACAATATCTATATGTGGTAATCGCTGTTTAATTTCTTTATAAACAGATAGACCACCAACACCAGAATCAAACACAAGAACTTTTGATTGCTTAACTTTGTCCACACATAGACCACTTAGTAAGAAAAAACGTCATGATCATACTCTCTCTTATCCCTATAGCAACGGTCAATAAAGGATAAAAAAACCGCCCGAAGGCGGTTAATTATTACTGGTTCATTTTAAAACGAATACGATGCTGTTGCATAATACTTACGTTCTGGTGTTATATATCCAGACGCTAATTCATACTTTTTATCAAATACGTTGCCAACTTTTCCAGACAACTTAATACCGTTAGCAAAGAGGTAATTCATAGATAAATCTACTAATGAATACGCTCCTAACTTGTCATCATTCGATGAGTCATCATATCTTTTGCCTTGGAACAAGTAATCAACATTAAAAGTCCATTGGTCTAGTTCATAAAACACATTCCATTTAGCTGAGTTCTTCGCTCTACGAGCAAGCTCATTCCCTGAATCTTTGTCCTCGGCGTCTGTATAATTGTATGACAATTTATGGCTAATTGGTCCAGTATCAAATTCGGCCCCAAATTCTAGGCCTTTAATAGAAACTTCACCGTAATTTGTTGCATAATCATTTACTGTTGCAATCATATCCGTTAAATCATTTCGATATACGCTCGCTCGCAAAGATACAAAATCATAATCAGCCGTCATTCCTAATTCATAGTTACGAGACTTCTCAGGCTTAACATCCGAACTACCGTACCCAGGATAGTAGAGTTGGTTAAACGTAGGCGCTTTAAAAGCATTACCTGCGTTTGCTGTTATACGATAGGTTGAATTCAAGCGATACCCCAAACCTAATTGCCAAGTCTCGTTTTGGCCATAGCGTTGGTTATCATCACTACGTAACGCAGCTTCTACATCTACCTGTTCTAATTGATACAAAGTATTGACGTATATACCCACGTTAGAACGTGATGTTTCAGAATAATCTGTCGTAGAACTCACACTATCTTTGTACCAGTTTGCACCAGCGCTTACTGATAGCTCATTACTAAACGCATATTGGTTATCAAAAGAAAGTTCACGACGGTCTGTAACATAACGACTTTGGGATGAATCGGTAAAGCTTTCACTTCTTACTTGGTTTGCGCTCGCTGTTAAACGAGATTGTAAAGAATCCTTATGATAGTTCAAACGAGTAACCGCATTATAAAGCTTTTCATTACTTCTATTATAATAACCGTCGTATTGAACTTTCCCTCTTTGACCTAGGAAGAAGAATCCCGCATCCCATTGCTCATTAATTCGATAGCTGACATTCGTTGTCATGCTTTTCGAACGATAGCCATCATCGTCCATATCACTGGTCTTAACGGAGTAACCATCAGTATCAACTCCTGACACACCAAGCGATAAGTGTAAATCATTGGTAACCTGATTCGAGGCTAACACTTGGCCTGAGTGATAATTATCGCTTCCTGCTGTAGTAGAGAGTTGAGTCTGGTTACTATGGTTATCAGTGATAATGTTAATCACACCGCCAATCGCGTCTGACCCATAGACAGCAGCACGGCTACCACGAAGAAATTCAATGCGCTCAACTCCCACTAAAGGAATATTGGCAAAAGGTGCCGTCCCCGTAGTGGCACTGGCAAAACGAACACCGTCTATCAACACTAAAATATGATCTGAGTTAGTGCCTCGAACAAACACACTCTGTGACTGACCGTAGCCACCATTAGAGCCTATTTGAACACCGGGTAAAGTACGGAGCACTTCAGATAGTGAATTTGCTTGCATACGCTCAATATCTTTACGAGTCACAATTTCAACAGGCACTGTCGTTGATTGTACGTTTTGAGCAAATCGGTTTGCTGTCACTACAACAGTATCATCTGTTGAAGTTGTCTGAGCATAAGAGACGGACGCGCACGCCCAAGACGACACCACTGCCATCGCTATATAAGACTTTTTCATGACTTTTCCTAATCGCGTAAATAAGCTGAGCAGGATCTCGATGCCCTTTATTGTGCTCAGTCGTTGGCAGGTATTCGGACTTAAGAGATCTATCCTACTTACTCGACTTCCCACAATTTTCATTGCAGTGTCTTAATGAGTGTTCGTACTCTATTACCGCTGCGCGTCAGTTCCAGATTTTCACTGGATTCCCTTTTCAGTGACATTTAGCCGTCTAGGCATCCATATCACACCAACTAATAGTGGATATTATTGACCAATCAATGAATAGTCTAGCAATAATTGATTTACATATTACGTTTCATAAAGAACTCACTAATCCATCATTGAAGCAGTGGAGACGCTCATATAATAATGATTGAGTTGAATCTTGATTCTGCCTAAAGCAACTATTTGGCAGACAGTACTGGACATGTAGGTGGGATTGAATAAAATCTGCGCTCTTAAACAAACGCACCATAAAAAGGTAACACTATGGCGACTCTTGATGTCAATCCTAACCAATACTCAGAGCAGCTCTCGGAGAAAGTCTCTCGACTCAATGAGATGTTTGCACCCTATCACGTGCCAGAGTTAGAAGTTTATGAGTCTCCAAGTCAAAACTACCGTATGCGTGCCGAGTTTCGAGTATGGCATGAGGGTGAAGACCTTTATTACATCATGTTTAACCAAGACACCCGTGAAAAGTATCGTGTTGATCAGTTTCCAGCAGCAAGCCAATTAATTAACCAATTGATGCCTCGTTTAATTGAAGCATTAAAACCAAGTAAAACCCTGCGTCACAAATTGTTCCAAGTGGACTTTTTATCGACGTTGAGCGGTGAAATTTTGGTCTCACTTCTTTATCACAGACAGTTAAATGATGAATGGAAAGAAGCAGCTCAAACATTGAAACAAACGCTGACTGAAGAAGGCTACCATATAAACTTAATTGGCCGTGCTCGTAAAATGAAAATCGTACTTGACCGTGACTACGTAGTAGAGACCCTGCACGTTCACGAACAGCCATACATTTATCAACAAGTTGAAAATAGTTTTACTCAACCAAACGGTCCTGTTGCACAAAAAATGTTGGAATGGGCAGTTGACTGCACTCAAGGTAGTCAAGGTGACCTACTTGAACTTTATTGTGGTAACGGCAATTTTTCTTTAGCGCTCGCACAAAATTTTGAACGCGTTCTTGCGACCGAATTAGCCAAACCTTCAGTTCAATCAGCACAATACAACATCAAAGCAAACAACATTGATAATGTGCAGATTATTCGGATGTCGGCTGAAGAATTTACGGAAGCAATGGAAGGTAAACGAGAATTCCGCCGCCTAAAAGATAATGGTGTCGATCTTAATAGTTATAACTGCAACACTATCTTTGTCGATCCACCACGCGCTGGTATGGATATTGATACATGTAAGATGGTACAAGGTTATGAACGTATTATGTATATCTCTTGTAACCCAGAAACACTCAAAGAAAACCTAGAGATTCTCAGCAAAACGCACGACATTACTCGCTTTGCCTTATTTGATCAGTTTCCATATACCCACCACATGGAAGCAGGTGTGTTTTTAGAACGACGCACAAAATAAAGTGACGACGTTGAGAGCTTAGTAAAAAGGCATTCTGCGTATAAAAACAGTATGCCTTTTTAATAGATAGGCCGCCTTACTTAAGGAACAAATGTGCCCCTTGTTCAAGAGCAATATGTTTTGCCAACTCATGGAAATTTGCACCACTTTCGACACAATACCCAAGCAGAACATACATAGGAGATAAGTAACAAGCTTCTTGTTTTTCTGAGGCTATTTTAATTCCATATTCTAGGATTTGCTGTGCCTCTGCTAAGTTTCCGACCTCGTAATAAAGTTCAGCTCGAATTAAACAATAAAGCGAATGAGCGATTTGGTCACCACTTGATGCTAACCAATGACTGTAACCTTCTTCCACAATCTCAAGTGCCTGATCTGCACTTAATGCCTGAGTAAAAAATAGTGCCCATCCTTTAAATAAAGAGGCAACTCCCCGATAGAACGGGAAATTATTTGAATCTGCAATAGCCCATAATTGCTCAGACAGTTCGGTCACTTCATCAAAGCTCTTCAGATGGTAGGCTGACCACATCTCACCTTGTAACACGATGGAATGAGAAAAAGGATCATTGATAACCCCAACTTCATGGACACTTTTCTGTAAAAATGCTCTATCTTCGTCACAACAGGCTAAAGTGGCTGACAAGCAACCAAAACACCCAGCTAAAGCTAAAGGGTTAATGCCGATAGAGAAGTAAAATTCATCACTTTCAACTTGATGAAAGTATCTAAAAGATTCTTTCGCATTAAATATGGCGTCTTGATGTTTAGCTAACCAAAATTGAGAATTTGTCAAACAACTGTACGCAAGAGAACGACAATGATCATCATTAGATTCTTCTGCTAAGCGCAGCATTTCGTTCGCCGTTTGCTCTGATAATTCAAAGTCCATCGCCATTAATTGTTTCACCCATAACCCACTGAGAGAAATACAATGTCGGTATGCAGAATGGAGTTCCTTTGCCAAAGAGATACATCGTTGATAGGCGGCAACGGTACTAAAACTTACCCACCCATCGGTAACTCGAGTGATAATGGCTTGAGTAAGATATATTTCAAATAACAGTTCTGAGTAATCTGTCGGGTTAGAGATACTGCGATAACTCTCTAATGCTTGATGAAGATATCGCTTTGCGGACTGATAATCACCAGATGTAATAGAGGATTTCCCTTTATTCAGTAGAAGTTCGGACACTTTTCCCCAATCTTCTGCTTTCGTGTAGTAATCAACATACAGAACGTTTGAGCTTTGTGTACAAAGTTTATCTTGAGATTCTAAATAATTGGCAATCGCAATATAGACAGTCTTCTTGTCTTCATGGTCCAGTTCTTTCTCCATCAAAGGAGTCAGAAAAGGATGACCAAGACTAATCACTTTAGCCGCTGATATTCTAATCAGTCTCATATTGACCAATGTTTCAAGTCCTATTGGACCCAAATCAGTCAGATTACTGACATCATTTACCGTTAAAGGGTGATTTGCTAAAGCGATGAAAGAAAGCACCTTATTCAGCTCAGGTGATAAGCTATTCAATTTACTGTGCAGATAAAATGAGATATCCGTAGGAATTCGCTCTTCTTTATATGATTGAATAAGTTTATACAAATAATAAGGATTCCCTTCTGCACTCACTATACATGCACTTGCTTCCGGTTCAACATGGCGATCACTATCAAGTAGATAGACCATATCTGTGTTAGATAGCGGCATAAGAGGGAGATGCGTCACTGAGAAGTTCAGAGTACTTAGTGTTTCTACATACCGAATAGCAGCATCAGTTGGTAAGTAAGTCACTCCCAAAGATATCGGTAGCTCTCTTAAGCGACCCAAAACACGGCATATCGTCGCTAAACATTGCTCATCAATTAAGTGAAAATTATCAAGCGAAAGAAAAACAGCACCGATACTTTCGGTATGGGTCACTAGAGCATCAATTAACGTATTTAGATAATCCTCACTGTCCACACTCTCTATAGAAGGTTCCAGCGTAAGATTAAAAACATCACCTAGGGCGGAAAGAAAAAAGTATCTTGGAGACAATCCAAAATTGAAGTCCAACTTAGCTATTCGCCAATCTTGATGTGCGAAAAGACTAGAGAGAATATGAAGCATATGACTTTTGCCAATGCCCTGCACGCCTTGAATAGCAAAACACACATTTTCTTTTTTTGTTATCACATCATCCACTGAATAACGTAATAATTGCAGCTCATGTTCTCTGCCAAATGTCTTTCCGTAACTAACATCAACTTTATTTAAGAGCGTTTTATACCCATTAGACGAAAGCAATTCTCCATATAAAAAGTATGGCTTGCTAGCTTCGGCCAAAGTGTCAGAGACCACAACTGCTGCTTTTTCCGGCAGCGCTGCCAGTTCAGACATTCTATAAATGTATGATTCATCTAAGTGCCAACGATTATCATCGGGTTGCTGAATCACCGTTTGTGTGGACACAATCGCTTTAAAATATTGAGAAGAACGACGAGAAAGGTCTATCAAATCACTCTGTAGTGATAGGTACAATTTTTGGTCATCATCGATACAAGGCAAAATAACAACTAGAGTATTTCCTAAGTGCTCTAGCGTCATAGGCTCCAAGTGAGAAAAACGATCTAAAACATCATCCAATATTAATTTAGAGCCTGTGCGAATCCAAACAGCTAGGCACTCTTTGTTGATGCGAGGTAAGAGTATTTGGTTTGTATCCGTTTGACTTGTTAGCAGTAATTCTTCAACTGGTACTGAAAAGAAATTGGCGAGACGAGCGATGGTTCTACGACTTAATGCACTTCCTATCTCAGCTCGTTTAATGGTAGCAATAGATACACTACAACCTTTCTTTTGGCTGCATGCTTGCTCTAACCCTTCCTGGGATAAAGCACGCTGTTCCCTTAATTGCTTTAACTTTTGACCATCAATAAAGACATTACCTGCCATTACCTTTCTCTAGAATAATTATCATATGAGAATCTATAATAATTAAATGCCTTCTATTTTCAAGCTTATATATGAATTACGTTGATAAATTTAATAATATTAACCTAATATGGAATTAGTTAATGTTAATA
>NZ_WEKT01000094.1:0-8402 GCF_009874545.1 Vibrio eleionomae
AATAATGTCTATATTTAAAAGTTTTGCCTGTTTTATTTTTTTATAATATTTGTATGTTAATACTTTATGGTTACATATATTTTTATAAAAAACAGTCACTTAGTTTTATTAGATTAAATTCACATTTTTAATGATATAAATGTAAATATTCTTATATAAGATACATATGTATCTGTGTTGAAAATATTTTATTTTTATCTCTATTCACAATGAAAATGTTTCGGTAAATTTCATTCCGTCGTTAAGACAAAGAAACAGATAGCGAAGTACAGTTTTAGACTTTCTATCATTATTTAAATTTAATTATTGAAACAGACTTAAGTACCACGAAAGTACAACAAAGATACTCAGTGTTACTAATTATTAGTTGAAGTAAAAATTGCTTAGGTAACATCATGTCACACCCGAACAGTTATTTATTATTAGCAATAAAATAAGTCGTTAGTTGGAAGGAAAAAATCATGTTAAACAATATTACTACCAAGCTATGTTCTAAAATTTCTGCATTTATTAAAGATCAACGCGGAGTTACAGCGATTGAATATGCAATCATTGGTGTAGCAATCTCTGCTATCGTTTTATCTGTTTTCAACTCAAGTCTTGGCGATGCGTTAACAGGTGCTATGAGCTCTATTACGTCAAATATCGGTCAAGCTGGCGTTGTTTCTGGTTCTGGTAGCTAATCAGTTCCTAATTTAAAGAGGAATGATGAATTCTTTCTTTAATATTCATTGGCAAGGGCTTTTAGTTTTAATACTGGCCCTTGTCTTAATGAAATTATTAGTTACTGACGTACTATATAGAAGAATCAGTAATCTTGATGTAATAATTATTCTAATAACAATTTTAATTTTACGTTTAAATGAGATCGATTACCGAGTAACAACTCAATTTCTTTTGGTTTTAGGATTGGGTTTTTTAGTTGTCTCCTTTGGTATTTGTGGTGCAGGTGATATCAAATTATTAAGTGTATTGTCATTAGCAATCCATCCAAACTGGTTCATACTTGTTGTTGTTCTTATGCTTTGGCTAGGCGGAATATTGGCAGGTTCAATTTGGCTGTTTTATAAGTTTAGATATCCTAATCAGCGTTATACTGGCGGCGTTCCGTATGCTATCCCAATTGTTATCAGTTGTAGCTTTGGAATGTGGCTCACCATGATCTCGACGGCGTTATAATAACAACGTTAGGTGCAGGCATGAATATCAAACTCATGATTGTTATTGCGATAATAGCGATCGGTGTCGGTGTCTATGGTATGAACCATAGGAAAATTATCTCTCCCTCGACCCCCAAAGTTGAGGTCAAAGAAAAAACTATTGCGGTCTATGTTGCAAAAAAGCAACTTCAACCGGGTGATAGTATTACATCCCAAACTGTCTCTATTGAAAACTGGTCAGAAACCAAAGCACGTTCTCAAGGTATCGCTGGTGCAATATCTATTAATTACTCTCTAGATCCTGTGGCTAAAGTAATTATTGAACCAGGGACAGTCATATCAAAAAGTTCTTTCGCTATAGCAACAGACGTAGATTATATCGATTTTATTATTAATGAGGGTATGACTCCATATCCATTACAAGTTGAATCTAAATCTATTATTGGTGGCGTTATTAGAACAAATAGCTTTGTAGATATTATGGCCCTTGCCTCTGGGTCGCAAAACTTAGCCAATGACCGTTCTATTAAATCCTATAAGGATGTTTCACTGTCTCCAATATTAACGAATATAAAAGTACTTAAGATTTCTGAAGAGAAATCAAGTGCTAAAGGAAAGTCGGCAGACGAAAAGTCGACCTTAATACTGGAAGTTACGCCGAAACAAGTGGCTACGTTGACCATTGCTCAACGTATCGCTCAGTTAGAAATCCACCAATCTGTTAAGGGCGCAACTGCCAAAGACTTATCTGCTAACGCGGGTGATGTTTTAGAGTCTTATCACGCGATAAGAGAGTTTCGCGCTGGTAGCATGACCGTTAAATAGGTGATGTATGTATTACGTAAAAAAAGTTGTTCAATTGCTACCTACATTATTATTCGCTAGTTTGCTTATAGCATTCTCTTCTCAAGTGAATGCAGCAAGGCTATTTAGCGTCAATAAGGATGAAGCGAAATCGATTCGTTTATCTAAAGACATCAGTTCTGTTTTTATTTCTAACCCTGCTATCGCTGATTATTCAACTATAGGTAAACGTACTCTTGTTGTATATGGGAAAAGTGTCGGTAGAACTTCGCTCATTATATTCGATGGCGATAATCATACTATTTTAGAGCGCACCATTGTGGTTAACACGAGTCTCATCAATGTTGAGCAGCATGTTGCAATCAAATACCCAGATCTCGATATAGAAATTTATAACCTCGGGGATAAAGTGGTGTTAAATGGCACTGTTGCGACGGAATCACAGAAAAATGGTATTGAACGCCTAGTTGGTGAGCTTTTAGGAAAGTCTGGCACTGAAGAAAAACTGATGGCAGGTGAAGGTGGAACTCAACTGATCGCCACAAAATACAGCTATAAAGGTATTGTCAATAATTTGAAAGTGGCCACCACTAAGCAGGTTAATGTCAAATTAACGGTAGCTGAAGTTTCTCAGTCGTTTGTCGAAAACTTAGGATTCCAATTTTATAACAACGGCTCTAACGGTAGCTTCATCAATTCCATTGTCAATTTTAGTGCAAGTGACATTGTATCGATCATTAACGCGGTCGCAGATAATTCGATTGGACAAGTTTTAGCAGAGCCTAATATCTCAGTCATTTCTGGCGGCACAGCAAGTTTCCTTGTCGGCGGCGAGTTACCTGTTGTCACTTCATCAGATAGCGGTAGCAGTGTGAGCTATCGGGAGTATGGGATTAAGCTCAATTTAACGGCTAACGTAGAACAGGACGACAAAATAAAACTAGCGATTATGCCTGAAGTGAGCTCATTAGATAGTCAGTATAGAAACGCGACGTATGATGTGCCAGCACTAAAAACACGCAAGGCCAGTACTACAGTTGAGTTAGCTGATGGGCAAAGTTTTGTCTTGGCAGGATTGCTCAATAATGAGGAAGTTGAGTCTCTATCAAAAATACCTTTTATCGGTGATATCCCTATTTTAGGTGCGTTGTTCCGTTACTCAAAAACAGAACGAAAGAAAACTGAATTAGTGATTGTTGCGACGGTTAGCTTAGTTAAGCCTTTAGATAGTAAGCAGGTGAAACTGCCAGATTTTCAGAGAACAACCAATTTGGAACGTTTATTTGATGTTCATCCTGACAAAAATGAAGACGATCCTACTCGTGAGTGGTTAGTTGAGGGAGGGTTTATCCAATGATGATTCCTGGTTTATTTACTTATATTAAGTGGGTCGCAATCTATTTTGTGATGGTCTTTCTTTGGGGATGCAGTTCTTCTGTTGATCCTAAAGGTATGGAGCTTGAACTATATCCTGTTACCGCGAAGTTGACGTTGGACATTCGTCAGTATGAAGGAGCAAAGCAAGCTATCGTAACGTTTGTTCAAACTCACAAAGAACAGTTACTTTTTGCCAAAGTTGAATTAAATGCCAGTTCAAAATCGGCAGCTAAATTGACCCAATTTGCACGTAAACAATTAACTAAGGTTGGGGTGGATCCGATCAATATAAGTGTCAAACAAAGCCATACCGATCAGTCTCATTTTTTAATTCAATTTACCGAATATATCGTTAAAACTGAACGTTGTGAGCCTACTTCAATTTGGTCTATTTCTTCAATGAAAAATAATTACGGTTGTTATGTTGAAGGTAATCGTTGGCAGACGATGACTAACCCAGAACGCTCTGCTGGAATTAATGAATAGGAAGGTACCATATGTTTGATTTAGTCAGTATTTTGAAGTCTGGTAAAGACGCAGATGCCGATAATGAGCACATTAAAACGGTATTTTTCTATCAGACTGATAAATGTAAATCTCTTATCGAAGAAACGTTTCGTTTTGAAGGGCTTAGTGAACCTGTTGCTATTGAGAATAAACAAGAAAAGTTAACGGAATATATTCGGTCCAAGCCGGCTGAAATCATCATTATTGAATTGATTAAAGTAGAAGATATTGTCGTTGCAGCACAGCGAATCTCGAATTTACTTCCTAGTGGTTCAACAGCAGTCATTATTGGTGCTCAAGACACAATATCCATTCAACGACAATTAAAACAGTTGGGTTTCTATTACTTACTTTGGCCGGTGACAAAAGGTGAACTGACGGAATTTGTGAGAGATATTCATGAACAGCGTGATCGTCGCTCTGGTGTTGGTGGCCGTAAAGCAAAGCGTGTCTCTATTATTGGCGCTAAAGGTGGTGTTGGTGCAACCATGATCGCAGCGGAGTTGTCCTGTGTACTGTCCGAGGTCAAGCATTCTTCATGCGTGTTAGTTGATTACAACTATAACGAAGGCAACTTGGACGTCATGTTAGGTCTCAGTAAGTTTGAACGTAAAAAAGCGCAACAAGGCATTGTTTCAGAGAGTTTAGACGCAAGTAGTGCAAAAAGCTTCATGTATAAAAAAAGCCCAAAACTACAACTGCTTAGTGTTGCTGCCGATGAATTAGATTTCAATGAAATGATTCAATACAAGCGTTCAATTGCTAATGCGATTTCAAGCGAATGTAATTTTATCTTAGAAGATCTATCAGCTTCGACAGGACTTGTATTTAATCAATCGAATCATTGGTTAGAAAGCAACTGTATTATTATTGTAACCAACTCAACAGTCTCCTCATTAAGAGATGCCGGTCGATTATATGGGATGGTCAATTCAATTGCTGCATCTGAGCGCCCGCGAGTATTTATTGTCGTTAACCACAACATGCCTGAAAAATATGCCAGCGTTAAGCCTGATGAAATAGAGAAGTTTTTCAAACGCAAAGTCGACTTAACGATTCCTTATATCAAGGATTTTGCGGATGTGATTTTAGATGGTAAGCGTTTATCTGACCGAAGAAATAAAGCATCTGCTCTCCTAAATAATTTGGCGTCTCTAGTATTAGGTGAGCAAATCAATAAAAAATCGTTCTTGTTTAAGAGATCTCCTAAGGGGTAATGCATGAGCGTAACTAAAACTCTATATATCAAGTTTCGCAAGCAAATATTTGATGCACTTGAACCTTCAGCTATCGCCGAAGTAACACGTCAGGAACTTGAAGATCAGCTTGAAAGTGCGATTAATCTTTTGATTGAAAAAGAAGGTGCCGCTGTATCTGGTGTTTTGCGTAAAGAATTTGTTATTGCTCTTGCTGATGAATTAATTGGTTTAGGACCATTACAGCGCCTCATGGATGATGAAACCATTTCAGATATTATGGTGAACGGTCCTGATAATGTATTTATTGAGCGTAATGGCTTAGTTGAAAAGTCCAACATTAGTTTCATTGACGAACCGCAGCTTCTTGCCATAGCGAAACGGATTGCTAGTCGTGTAGGACGACGGGTTGATGATTCATCTCCAACCTGTGATGCGCGTTTAGCAGACGGTAGCCGTGTCAATATCGTAATCCCTCCCATCTCTATTGACGGAACATCGAT
Organism: Vibrio eleionomae; assembly: GCF_009874545.1. Taxonomy (NCBI): domain Bacteria; kingdom Pseudomonadati; phylum Pseudomonadota; class Gammaproteobacteria; order Vibrionales; family Vibrionaceae; genus Vibrio; species Vibrio eleionomae. The sequence continues at coordinate 5,548 of NZ_WEKT01000094.1, forward strand.
ATCAATTCGTAAATTTAAAAAGCACAGTATTGATTTAAATAAGCTTTGTCATTTTGGTGCAATGAGTCCAGAAATGGCACAGCTGTTGATGGTAGCGGCTCGTTGCAGATTAAATATTCTTATTTCTGGTGGTACGGGTTCCGGTAAAACGACCATGCTCAATGCATTGTCGCAATATATTTCAGAGAAAGAACGTATCGTGACGATTGAAGATGCTGCAGAATTAAAGCTACAGCAACCTCATGTAGTACGCCTCGAAACAAGAACGGCCGGTATTGAGAACACTGGACAGATATCTCAACGTGAACTGGTGATCAACTCATTACGTATGAGGCCAGACAGAATCATTGTTGGTGAATGTCGTGGGGCCGAAGCGTTTGAAATGCTCCAAGCAATGAATACGGGGCACGATGGTTCAATGTCTACTCTGCACGCCAACACTCCGCGTGATGCGATGGCTCGTGTGGAGTCCATGGTCATGATGGCGAACAACAACCTTCCTCTAGAGGCAATTCGTCGCACCATTGTTAGTGCGGTTGATTTGGTTATTCAGATATCTCGATTACACGATGGCAGTCGTAAAGTGATGTCAATTACAGAGGTAATAGGTTTAGAAGGTCAAAGTGTTGTATTGGAAGAGATATACCGTTTCCAACCTACGTTTAGTCACAGCGAAGATGGCAAAGTTAACGGTCAATTTGTCACCGCAGGGTTAATGCAGCGTTCGGTCCTAGTAGAAAAAGCCAAGTTCTTTGGTTTAGCCGAGCAGTTACTAAGTTCGTTTAGTCCAACAGGAGCCTAATCATGATTTATACATTGGTAATGATCGCTGGCGTACTATTAGTGCTTGTTTCTCTTATCTTGAATTACCGTGATAAGAAAAAACGGTTAAGCATCCTGCATGACTTTAAACATAATGCGTTGCATCAATCAGTCATCAGTAAAAGTCAGGCGGTTGACTTACAATCATTATTAGATCGCAGTTATTCTGAGCGAGTTGCTCAGCAATGGAGCAATTTTAAATCCCAGTTGGGTAATATGCCTGAAATAAAGTTAGCCGGGATTACCGCGGGCTTATTCGCATTTTCATTACTATTTAATCAGAACTTTTTACGCGAATCACCTTGGGTCGTAAGCCCGATTATTATTATCATAGGCTATATTATTTTATATCAATGGCTCCAAGGGAGAGAGCAAAAGAATTTCGAATCACAATTTCCTGATGCTTTGAATATGTTAACCGGTGCTGTGTCATCTGGTGACAGTATTATGCATGCCATTATGTATGTTGGAAAAGAACTTGAAGGAAATATTGGTGAAGAATTTCGCATTATGGGTCAGAGGTTACAATTAGGAGAATCTCCTGATGAGGTATTTCGTAAGTCTTGTCACCGTTATCCATATCCTTCATTTTACTTTTTTGTGATTACTTTACGCGCCAATATCGCACGAGGTGGACAGTTGAAAGATATTATGCAACGTCTAAATCGAACTATGTTTAATGCTCGTGCGATAGATAAAAAGAAAATGGCACTTACATCAGAGGCTCGTACCTCAGCGAAAATTGTTGCTGCAATCCCATTTTTATTCCTGTTTATGTTGCAGTTTTTAAGCCCGGAAAACTATGAATTTGTCATGTTTAATGATGATGGGAAAGTCATTCTTTATTACGTCATTATCAGTGAGGCTATTGGTATAACTATCGTTTGGGCACTGATGAGAAGCGTGAGGTAATTACCATGGATATTATTGGAATTAGTTCAATATCATTAATAATATTTGGTTTAGTATTCCTAGTCGCTTCTGCAGCGAAATCTAAACGAGAGAAGAGGCTAGACAAACTTAATATTGAAAAAACAAAACAAGAAAGAAAACCGAAGTTTGTTTGGTTAACACAAATACTTAATACTATCTTTTCGACTAATCAAAAAGAAATCGATGAGAAGTTTATTTCAGCAGGATTTTATGATCTTAAATTCGCTAAATATTATGTTTTAGTTAAATATACTGTGGTTATTTTAGGCACTATATCAGTTGCATTTTTGGGAACATTATGGCAGCTCAAACCAAGCTCGTTTATTGCTGTTGAAGCCGTGTGGATTATTGTGAGTTTAACGGGCCCAGACTCATTCTTGTCAATGAGAGCGAGTAACTTACGTAAAAGTATATCCAATAAATTACCCTATATGTTGGATCTAATGTCGGTAAGTATCCAAACTGGTATGACGATTGAAGCATCAATTAGTTATTTATCACATGAGTTTAAAGCGTTTGATAAAGATTTATGTTTTATTCTCACTAAGATTAATGAACGTTCACGGATTGTTGGTATTGAGCAAGCTTTAACGGAATTATATAAACAGTTTCCGACCAATGAAGTTCGTAGCTTTGTTATGACGTTAAATCAAAGTATTCAGTATGGTTCATCCATATCTCCTGTATTAGTGACTTTATCTTCTGATATACGAGAGGTTCAGTTACTCAATGTAGAAGAAAAAATAGGGCAATTATCAGCAAAAATGTCAATTCCTTTAATTATGTTTATCATGATTCCAATTGTCATATTGATCACTGCACCAGGTATTATGAGGATGTTAGGATAATGCGTAACTATATTTTTTCTCTATTATTATCACTGTTCTTATTCGGCTGCGTATCAAATAACTCAGGAGGTTTTGACCCTAATACTAAAGAAAAATTGTTGCTGAGTGGTAAGAATTATCAAAAGCTTATCTCTTTTTATAAAGAGCAGTTAGTTAAAAAAGAAGATAAAGATACCCGTATAAAATTGATCGAAGCGTATGTTGAGTTAGGGGGTTTTATCTCAGCTATATTTTATCTAGAACCACTATTAA
>NZ_WEKT01000095.1:0-7816 GCF_009874545.1 Vibrio eleionomae
GCACAAATATGATTCAAAAAATGCATTAAATAAGTATTAAAACCACTAAGTCATATAATGAATTAATAAAAAGAATGAATATTTCGTTTTCCCTCCCTATCTCACAACATCACCAGAAGTGGTTTTGTTAAGGTTTGAGTTTTAGCTCATAACTCAATCAATTCAGTGACAAGGAGTTTATCAATGGAATATCGTCAGCTTGGTCATTCTGGCCTGCGAGTATCATCGCTCACATTAGGAACGATGACATTTGGCGGGCAAGGCAAATTTGCTTTAGTGGGTAACACCGAACTTGATGCAGCGAAAGCACAAATTGATTTATGCATGGAAGCGGGCGTTAATTTTTACGATACAGCAGATGTGTACTCTGAGGGGCTTTCTGAGAAAATTTTGGGGCAAGCGTTAAAGCCTTATCGTGACCAAGCACTCATCGCAACAAAAGCGCGATTTCCGATGGGAAAAGAGCCTAACCAAGCAGGCGCGTCTCGATATCATTTAATTAATGCTTGTGAAGCATCGCTCAAACGTTTGGATACCGATCATATCGATTTATATCAAATCCATGAGTGGGATGGTGTTACACCGCTAGAAGAAACCCTTGAAGCAATGGATAGCCTGGTTCGTAGTGGCAAAATTCGTTACTACGGCGTATCGAACTATACTGGCTGGCAGTTGATGAAAACGCTGGGTAGTGCAGCGCAAAATCACTATTTACGCCCTATTACGCAACAGATTCACTACACACTTCAAGCACGAGAAGCGGAATATGAATTGTTACCTATTGCCCAAGACCAAGATGTCGGTGTGTTGGTCTGGAGCCCATTGGCAGGAGGACTGCTATCGGGAAAATACCGCCGAGATCACCAATCACCAGAAGGCTCTCGTCACCTACAAGGCTGGACCGAACCACCAGTATATGACGTTGATAAACTTTACGATATTGTCGACGTTCTCGTTGATATAGCAAAGCAAAAAGAAGTCTCCGCCGCACAAGTTTCTCTCGCTTGGTTACTCAGTAAGCCGAAAGTGAGTTCCGTTATTATAGGGGCTCGAACAGATAAACAATTGCAAGATAACTTACAGGCAGCCAATTTAGTCCTAACTCAAGAAGACATTGAAAAACTAGATAAAGTCAGTCGGCCTCCGCTACTTTATCCCTATTGGCATCAAGCAACCACAGCATCTGAACGCTTATCTTCCATAGATCAACATCTACTACAACCCTATATCGATGAGATGGAAAATCAATAAATTGAATCAGTCATCGAAGCAACTGATAAAAACAGATTGCTTCGGTTGACTATTTTACAAAAGAGCATGACATCTCTAATCACGAATTGTTATTCTGGCTGTTGCAGGGATTGGATTCCCATAACAACTAAAAATTGTATTTGCCGTTCAATGCACAATGCAGCTACCGACTAGATTCAAAGGAGATATCATGAGTGTCGATCGCGTTAAAGAGTTTCTCGCACAGCACGCTAAAGACCTAGAAGTGACCGAATTAAAAGAAAGCACCGCCACCGTGGTTGAAGCCGCGCAAGCCTTTGGTGTTGAGCCCGGCCAAATTGCTAAAACCTTGTCGTTACGTCTTGAAGAAGGCGTAGCTCTTATCGTTATGGCGGGTGATGCTAAGATTCAAAATGGAAAATTCAAACGCCTGTTTGGTATTAAACCTCGAATGCTTAAGGGTGAAGAAGTGGAACCCTTAACCGGTTTTCGCCCAGGCGGCGTGTGCCCATTCACCACTCGTGAAGGGGTAAAAATCTTTTGTGACGAAAGCTTAAAAGCGCACGATTACGTTCTGCCTGCAGGCGGTAATGCGAACTCTGGTGTACGTGTTACGCCGGCTCGTCTTGCTGAAGTATGCCAAGCAGATTGGGTAGATGTGGCGAAAGAGATGGAAACAGAAAGCGCTTAATTCCCCCACTCACTTAATTCTTGTCAAAAGGTAGCCTAGCTTGCTGCCTTTTTTATTTCTCGTTTTCACCACAATAAAAAACGGCTAAACCAAGTATGGTTTAGCCGTGGGAAAAATTTGGAATAAATTAGGAATCTAGCGGTTTACGCTTGTGTCCAAACGTCGGCAACGATGTCGTTGATCAAACGGATTTTCGCCCATTGGTCTTCAACGGTAAGTTTGTTGCCTTCTTCAGTTGAAGCAAAACCACATTGTGGGCTCAAGCATAGGTTTTCTAGTGGTACATACTCTTGAGCTTCTTTGATACGCGCTTTGATCACTTCTTTATCTTCTAATTCAGGGAATTTTGAAGTCACAAGACCAAGCACGATCTGGCTGCCGTTGTTTTGCCAATGACTAAGCGGTTCGAAATCTCCCGCACGATCATTATCATACTCTAGGAAGTAACCGTCGTAGTTAGTGTCAAACAGCTCTTTTGCAATTGGGCCATAACCGCCAGAGAACAACCAAGATGAGGCGTGGTTACCACGACAGATATGAGTAGTGATCACCATATCATCTGGTTTACCTTCCAAGGCACCATTAATGATATCGGTACATGCCTGCGCAATCGCTTGAACGTCGATGCCTTTTTCAGCAAGCTCTTCGCGTTTCGTTGCATCGGCCATAAATGCCCAGTTGGTGTCATCAAACTGTAGATAACGACAACCCGCAGCGTAATAAGCTTTTACAGCATCACGATAGGTTTGTGCTAGATCTTGGTAGAAATCATCACGATTTGGGTAGATTTCATCAATTTTAGACGAACCGTCGTTCGCCAGAATTTCTTGGCGCAGAATCATTGTGGGCGCAGGGATGGTTGCTTTTGCGCTGAATGTTTCGTCTGTTTCTGCCACTTTTTTTAGAAAATCAAAGTGACCCAAGAATGGGTGATCTGCATTGAAAGAAACACGGTCAATCACACGAATATTGTAAGAAGGCGCTGCTTTACCATGGAATTTTTGGTTGTAACCTTGGTTTGGTACAAAGCCTTCTACACCATTTAGGTTTTCTAGGAAATCAATATGCCAGAAGCCGCGACGGAATTCACCATCGGTAATCACTTTCAGACCCGCTGCTTTTTGCTGCTCAACAAGTTCGGTAATCGCACGGTTTTCAACCTCAGTCAGATCGCCTTGAGAAATCTTACCCGCTTTAAAATCAGCACGAGCTTGATGTAAATAATCGGGACGTAGGTAACTACCTACAACATCTGAACGGAATGGAGGACGAATTGCCATTGTGATTACCTCTGTATTACTATTATCGTATGATTATGAGCCCATACTAATGGATGGCTAGATGGCTGTTAATGTTATTTTATTCATATTGAACATGAAAAATATTCAAATTCATCATTAATATTGGTCATATTCTTATAATCGAAATAAGTAATGTATCAAATACTCTTCGGCTCCTGTGCTGCGTATCACTCTCCCTTACTATTTTACTAACCAATATAAAGGCTCACCATACACCTCGACAAAGTAGTCGATCACTGCTCGTACATTTAAAGATGGATGACGAGCATAAGGATAGATAGCCGCAATATGCTGAGGCTCGGTATGAACCGCAGTATGGTAATCGGATAACAAGCGCACTAATTGACCTGTTTGCAGATACTCACTGATTAACCAATCAGGGAACAGCACGACTCCCATCCCTTGCAGTGCGCAGCTGACCAATGTTTCCGCGTTGTTTGAAGCAAGTAATGGAGTCACTTCGTACTGCTGCCACTCTTGCCCATGTTGGCGAAATAGCCAACGATTCTGACCAGATGAACCTTTATAAACAAGGCTCTTATGCTTGTTTAATTCTTTAGGATCGGTAGGAATACCGTGCTTTTCAATGTAACTTGGTGCAGCTGCCAGATAGTAATGCTGTGTACCAAACACTCGTGCATGAAATGATGAATCAGTGAGTGTCCCAATCCGAAAAAGCACATCCGCGGCATCTTTATGTGGATCAATAAAATCATCAGTTTGAAGCAACTCAATCGTTAATTGAGGATAACGGTCCGTCAATCCCGACAGCCACGGCGCAATGTGTTTTTGTCCAAAGTAAACAGGGGCATTAATACGGACTAACCCTGTTGGCTCCTCTTGCCGTTCGAGCAGTTCTTTTTGCGCTTCTCCGAGTTGCTCAAGGACATTGCGCGCATAATCGACAAATAAGCGCCCAGCTTCCGTCGGCATAACTGCACGCGTATTGCGATAGAAGAGCTGTTGGCCTAATGAATCTTCGAGTTGTTTGATGATCCTGGACACCATTGAAGCAGAAACACCTTCACGCCGAGCGACGATTGAAAAGCTTTGTGAATCAAACACCCCAATAAAAAACTGTAAGGAGCGGACATTAACCGCACTGATATTCTGCATTTATGCAATTCCTGCAAAAGTGATTAGCCAATTATACCGTTTTTTAAAACTATTCCCTAATGTACTCTCCTTCACCTTCAATTTCGGAGTGAATAAACCATGCAACTATTATTAATTTTACTTGTAGTACTCGGAGGAATGAGTCTGTCAGTAGAGGCCGGCTTACTCGGTCCATTGGGTACTGAAGTCGGTGGATTATGGGCAACATTAAGCATTTTTGGTGTGGGAGCCGCCCTGACGTTTCTTTTGATGTTATTTTTCAGCCCACGCAACAGCCCCTCTTTTTTTGAACAACCAGGCTGGACACTCATTGGTGGCGTTCTCGGTCCTATATACGTGGTTATTTTGACCTTTGCGACCCCAAGTATTGGTATCGCGCTGACTATGGTCGGTATTTTAGCAGGACAAATATTTAAGAGCCTTATCATCGACCATTATGGTTGGTTTGGTGTACCGCATCGTGAAGTGGATAAAAAACGTATTATCGCGCTGCTCTTTATTATCGCTGCACTGATTTTAATGGCTGAGGGGTAATCATCATGACCATTCTTATGATTTTATTAGCCGTTATTGGCGGCGCCGTGCTAAGTATTCAAGCTGCGTGTAATGGGCAATTAGGTAGCAAGGTTGGGGTATTTCGTAGTGCCTTTTTAACCTTTTCAGTTGGCGCAATTGTTACCGCTTTGCTCATTTTCTTTTTTGAACCTAAGCAAGCACTCACTCTATTTGATGTGCCGAAATGGCAATTACTTGGTGCGTTATGTGGCGTGCCGTACATCTTAATCATGGTGTTCGCGGTGCAACGTATCGGAACCGCTGTAGCGACTGTGGCTGTTATTTTTGGTCAGCTTGCAATGAGCATGCTCATTGATAACTTTGGTTGGCTGGGCAACGATACTATTCCATTCTCTACAACTCGTTTAGCCGCTGTTGCCTGTTTGGGCATCGCCCTCTTCTTTATTCATTCAAGCAATAAAAAAGAGTAATAGCACTTCATAAACACCAGTCTTTTCTATTGCTCCCCCGATACCGTTAGGTATCGGGGGAGCACAATTATTGACTAGCATATATAATCAAAAAACCAAGAAATTATCTATTGATACGATACATCATATAGAGATGAGCAACCGATTAACTATTCACTTATTACCGTGATGGCGTATAAATGGGGCTGGGGAATTGTGCGACCTTATCCCCCAAGTCGACAATTTTCGCAGAACCTTGCTCCGCTACTTGGTCAATACGTAAAATGCTGTGCAATGGAACATAGGTTCTTTCAACACCAGCAAACTCGGCTTTTAATCGTTCATGACTGGGGTCAACCACAATAGAGGAATGGTTGTCCCACACAAAATCTGCCAATTCAACAAACCCAAATAGATTACTCGTCACAACTTCACGAACATACACTTCGTAACGCTGACCCGCTTGAATGAAAGACACTTTATATAACTGATTTTTTTGACTCATAGTACACTCTCTTACCTGTACCTAATACATCTCACCATTACATTTCAAAGAGTTATATATCTAAACTCCCTTTTTCTCTATCTACTGATGATATTGGGGTGAACGGTGAAAATTCAAGCAGATCCATACTATAACCAAACGGAATACCGAATCTTGTTGCAACAGACCCATTTATCATTATGATGGGCGTTTAGATGGCTATACGTCTTATTTTGGGGAGAACATCATGAAAGGATTTAAAACTGTTGGGCACATCTGCTTAACACTCATCTTAACCGCTGGACTGAGCGCCTGTGGCGATAAAGAGAGCAAAGAAATCAAAGTGGGAGCGACCGTGGGTCCTCACGCTCAAGTGGTTGAAGCCGTCGCTAAAGAAGCGGCAAAACAAGGCTTAAAAGTCACTGTGGTTAAATTTAACGATTATGTGACGCCAGATGCCGCACTGGCTGATGGCAGTATTGATTTAAACAGCTATCAACACTTGCCATTCTTACAAAACTACAATGCAAACCACGACTCTAACTTAGTGTCTATCGGTCAATCTATTTTAATGCGTATGGGCATCTACTCACGTAAGGTGTCATCACTCAGTGAACTGCCAGACAATGCTCGTATCGCGATCCCTAACGATCCAACCAACGAAGGTCGCGGCTTATTGCTTCTACAAAGTGCAAAGCTGATTCGTTTAAAAACAGGTGTGGGCTACAACGCAACCATCAACGATGTTATTGATAATCCAAAACATATTGAATTTATTGAAATTGATGCAGCCCAGTTGCCGCGCACTCTTGATGATGTTGATGCTGCTGCTATCACTATGAATTACGTGATGTCTTCCGGTTTAGACCCAAAGAAAGTAGGCATCTATCTAGAACCTAAAGATGCACCACTGGCTGTTATGGTTGTCGCTGCTCGCGCTAAAGACAAAGATAATGCAGACTACAAAAAGTTCATGAAGATTTTTCAATCTGAAGAAACCAAAGCCTTCTTAGACAAAACCTTTAAAGGCACGATTGAGCCAGCTTTCTAGATACTACAGTTAATTGCTCAAAACTTTTTTACGCTCTTCACCTGAAGGGCGTTTTTTTTACGATGCCGATGAAGCTAAGTGCTCTATTAATGGGACAAATTTAAATAAGACAACGTCAGTTGGCATATTCTACTCGAATGAAAAATATGCAGATTTATACCCATCGCGTTGAAAGAGAATGCCATTCCTTTTGTAACTGAGCTTGACCTCGACTCGTTGATGACGCTTTGAGTCCTACATCTTGAGGGAATTTGGGTATATTTGCATTACTGAATACATAGCTTAGACGTGCTGTTTCTTTAAATAAAGAGAAATAGCACGATATTATTCTGTATTTATATATTTTGTACTAGTACAGGGCATCAATAATAGCTGAGAATGAGTTCCCCGTTAGAATTTATTTTATCATTCACCGTGTGCATTATAACGCTCACATGGTCATATTATTTACCCTACTTAAAACAAAAACTTATTAATCGATTAAAAACAAGATGACAAATATATATATAGTTCTATGTTGATAAACAACATTTCTATTTAAATTAGTGAAATTTGGTAGATTACCTATTAGAAAATATCGATATTTTATGATTTATCCCCTTTAACATCATGATACCTATAGTTATAGCCTATTGTCTTTACTACTTTTTTTAACACGAAAAATAAAATTACACGGATACTATCAGGTGAAAGATAGCTAAGGATTCATCACTGTTTAAATGAGGAAAAAGGGAAATGTTATGAAAAATATTACTAAGAAATGATTTAGTAATAATGGGAAGACTATTAAGACAAAAAAAAAGCTCGATAAATAGGCTACCGAGCTGTGTATAAATTTCGTTTCACAATATACGCATTCATATTCTTATTAATTTCTGAGTTAGTCAATTAATTTAATATCAAAAACTGTCTTAATATTGAGAACAACATCATTAGTTCTCAATTTTAATAACAAACCATCTTGACAAACATATAATC
>NZ_WEKT01000096.1:0-7811 GCF_009874545.1 Vibrio eleionomae
GTTAGAAAGAGTGCGTCACTACAAATAAAAAATACAACTATCAATATAATTTATTTAAAAATATGATATTTCAATATTTAATTTATTGGCATGATATTTGTTTGGTGATTGTTGAACAATTATTGTTGAACAATCTTGGAAGGATCCAAAAATGAAAGGAATAAAAAGGATAACGATAACTATAGCGTCGGTACTTACTGTCTCGGGGATTGCAATAACAGTCCATGCTGCTGATACCTTACGAATAGGTACTGACTTAACCTACCCACCATATAACTATTTGGTTAAACATAAAGCGTCTGGGTTTGATGCTGAATTCATGAGGATGGTAGCTGAGCAGTTAAACGAAGAGCCAAAGTTTATGGATACTCGCTTTGCCAATCTTATTATGGGAATTAACCTCAATAAATTTGATGTCATTGCGTCCACGTTATACGTCACCCCAGCTAGGGCAAAACAAATTAGTTATATCCCTTATATGAAAACAGGAGGCGTGATACTTGCTCCGTTGTCATCTACTTATGAACCAAAAGATGTGACCGATTTATGCGGAAAACGAGTCAGTTCTATTCAAGGTGCGGCTTGGATTCAGAAATTAAATCAGGTTTCTGCCAATCAATGTGTTAAGCAGGGGTTAGAGAAAATTGATGTACGAGAATTCCCGACATCACCAGAAGCCAGCCAAGCAGTAATCGCGGGAATGGTTGATGCACAAATAGAGGATGCTGCTGTTGCGAAAGAAGCTGCGGATAAATCTGGCAAACTTCACATTACTAGTCCAATTGTTTATCCGGTCGTTGTGGGATTAGGCCTTAAAAAAGGCAATAGTAAATTGGAAACCAAATTAAAAGATGCAGTAGCAGCTGTAGAGAAAACCGACAAATTCAAGGCATTGCTTAAACAATATAGCGTATCTGTACCGGATGCTCAGGAAATTGATTCTGCATTAAAAGGAACACTGTAGTTATTACCTACTAATTAATCAATAAGTTCAGGAAGTATAAAGGAGCTATGTGATGAACTTTGACTGGAATTATTTTGTCGGGTTGCTACACAACGTCGATTTTTGGCAAGCATCGGTGTTGGTGGTCAAATTGAGTATTATCACTTGGGTGGGAGGGAATATCTTTGGGCTTTTGTTGGCGTTAAGTAAGCAATCTCATTTTAAGTTATTACAGGTTTTTGCTAGTACTTATATTTGGTTATTTAGAAGCTTACCTCTCTTGGTGTTACTTATCTTTATTTACAACGCTCCTTTATTACTACCGGGGAGCGCTCAATGGCTTTCTTCCCCTTTCGTTGCAGGATTAATTGCTTTGATCGTAAGTGAAACAGCCTATATTGCAGAAATCCACCGTGGAGGGTTGTTATCTGTAAGCAAAGGTCAGCGTGAAGCGGGTAAAGCATTAGGAATTAAATATTCAGGAATTCAAAGAATTATTGTTATTCCCCAAGCGATTAAAATTGCATTGCCAGCACTATCTAACGAATTTGTCACTATTGTAAAACTGACTTCTTTAGTTTCAGTGATTTCTTTATCCGAAATATTGATGGTTGGGCAGAGGCTTTATACACAGAACTTTAAAGTAATAGAAACTCTGTGTGCTGTTGCTTTTTATTATGTTCTTATTGTTACTGTATTTGACAGAGTTATTCATTGGTTAGAACGTTATTTTGATGTGACGAATAAATCGGCTAAGCAGGTTACAGATGAAGAGCGCTCTTTGGTTAAAATGACAAGTGAAGTTCCTTCTATTCAGACAATAAATCCTACCTCATACCCTATCGTGAATCTTACAGGAGTTCATAAATATTACGGTGAAAAAAGAGTGTTAGAAGGCGTTGATCTCGCAGTTAAAAATGGAGAAGTTATTTCTATTATTGGGCCTTCAGGTTCAGGGAAAACAACCTTAATTCGAACTATTAATGGATTAGAAATGTTGGATGATGGCGCTATTATGATTGAGGGAAATCCTTTTCTTGAACCTACGCCTAATGGTCGCATAGGAAAAAATTATTATCAGCATATTCAGAAGATTGGTATGGTTTTTCAAGGATTTAATTTATTTCCTCATAAAACAGTTCTCGAAAATATCATGTTAGCTCCGCTTTATCACAAATTAGGTTCATCAGATGAAATCAAACAAATCAGCTTTAGTTTGCTCGATAAGGTGGGGCTAATTGAACATGCTCATAAGTATCCGCATCAGCTTTCAGGTGGACAACAGCAAAGGGTAGCAATTGCGAGGGCATTAGCAATGAAACCCGATATTATGTTATTCGATGAGCCTACATCGGCGCTTGATCCTGAATTAGTTGGAGAGGTGCTTAAAGTAATTGAGCAATTAGCTCGAGAAGGAATGACTATGGTAATAGTCACTCATGAAATGTCGTTTGCCTTTAAAGTATCAGATCGAGTTGTATTTATGGAACAAGGTGCAATCCAACTATCGGGAGCTCCTGAGCAATTGCTTGGCGAAGCACACCCGCGACTATCTAAGTTTCTATCAAACCAAGAAATTATCCCGAATAACCTGGAGTTAAATGATGCAACAAATCGTTATGCCTAGTCCCCAAACGGATCTTCCTGCCTTCGAACGAATTGCAAATACATTACGTAATATGATGATTTCTGGGGAAATTACTGGTGGACAAACGTTAGGGGAAATTGAGCTTGCGGAAACGTTGGGTGCATCACGCAATACTGTACGTGAAGCCTTAAGACAGCTTTTATGTGAAGGATTAGTCGATTACCAACGAAATAAAGGGGTCACGGTAAGACGTATGACGAGAGCTGATGTCAAGGACATCTATCGAGTGCGTCGAACTCTGGAATTACAAGCGATAAACAGTGGGAGACACATAAAGCGAGAGATTATTCATTCTATGCAAGATTCCTTAGAAATGATGCAAAGCGCAGCAGAAAACAATAATTGGAATCAAGTTGCCACTTACAGCTTACGCTTTCATCAATCAATTGTTAACGCGATAGGGAGTCCGAGATTTGATCTATTTTTCTCAACGATTATCGCTCAGCTTAGATTGCTTTTTGCCAATGCTCCAGACGAAGAGTTTTTCCAAAAACCTTGGGTAGAGAAAGATCAATCTTTACTCAATTTCCTTATTTCAAATCAAAGAGAGTTAGCTGCCGAACATCTTAATCAGTACTTAGATCAATCGGAGCAAATGTTGTTAAGTGTATTTTCACACAAGGAGTTACGATGACTAAATATTATCCTGCTGCCTATCAGGCTTCAGAAGGGGCTGCTCTAAATATCGATAAAGAATTTTATCAGCGTATTGCTGCAGAGACTGGCAAAAGAACATTAGTGAAGTCTGTACATGTTCCTATTCGTACAGGGCAGGCATGGAAAGTACCAGCAGGACACGTCTTTCGGGTAGTAGCCAAGGAAGGTGCTCAGGTGGGGGATTTCAATATGTGGAATGCACATAATCCGAGAGAAAGAATGTGGGCATCAAGAACCCGCCAGTTACAAGGGGCTCATGTGTCGACTTATGATCGCTTGTGGTCCAATCTTCCATTCTTGCGTCCCATGGCAACCATTACATCTGATAGTTTGGCTGATTACGGTGTGGATGAACACGGTGGGCGTATTCATGATTTATTGGGAACACGCTGCGACCCGTACGTGAATAAAATGCTGACAGGTGAAGACTTTGATTTTCATTGCCATTCAAATTTGACGAGAGCCATTATGCCTTATGGTTTAACTGAATTTGACGTTCATGACGTGCTTAATATATTCCAATGTACCGGTCTAAATAGTGACGATCAGTATTTCATGAAAGCCAGCCCAGCGAAGAAAGGCGATTACCTAGAATTCTTTGCTGAGATTGATCTTCTGTGTGCGATTTCCACATGCCCTGGTGGTGATCTTTCGGTCCACTTATGGGGGCCTGAAGCTGAAGACCCTTTAAAAGTTTGCCGCCCCTTAGGTATTGAAATTTACTCTCTCGATTCTGAATTACTTGAAGGTTGGGAGCAGCCACGCTCACCTGATTATAAAGGTAATCATGGTTTACCGTTTCCTAAATGGGAAGATCAGCCAGATGCACAAAAAACCGAGTGAATAGTGCAAAGTGTGAATTCAAACAAAGGGCCATTCGGCCCTTTGTTTATTTTGTTACTTCATCATAGCGCTATTAGCGAGATAGCCATGCTGGAATGATTTGAGTACCTTTTCCAAGCATGTAACCAAAGTGAATATTCATATAAGCCAATGGTTCTAGGTAACGCGCATTACTTAGTGCTCCTGCATCCACTGCATCAAATCCTGCTTCATTAGCCAATGTTAGTACGGTTTGTTTAGCCGCATCGTCATCAGCGGCAACAAATGTTTGCGCTTTGTTTCCTGCAAATTCTAAACCTTGTTCATAAACTTGTGCGAAGACGGTATTGAATGCTTTTACTACTTTTGCTTTTGGCAATAATGTTTGGATTTCTTCAGCAGCGGAGGTATCAAAACCAATGCTTAAGCCTGAGAAATCGGCTTTCACAGGGTTAGTCACATCAACGACGACTTTACCTGAAAAATCAATACTGCTTGCTAGGTTGCTAATTGCTTCATATGGTGTTGCGAGTATAACGACATCAGCCCCTTTTACCGCATCAGCAATGCTGACAGCACTGATATTGTCTTTAGCTAATTTATTAGCCACTTGACGAGCAGATTCTTCATGGTGTGAAGCCAAAGATACGCTGTACGCAGTTTGACCAAAAGTGAAAGCTAGACCTGAGCCGATGTTACCTGAACCGATGATGGCAATGTTCATAATATTTCTCCAATTCGTTGTTAGTTATTAAGTTGCGATGTTGTTTCGCTGTGATGTCAGTATTGCTCTCGGGCCTTTTCAACACAATGGAGAATATATAGAATAACTTTCTACATTTTGTTCCTAATGAGGTAAGCGATGGATTTAGTCGATGGTTTAAAAGCGTTTGTTATTACGGCGCAAACAGGCTCATTTACCGATGCTGCGAATCGGTTGGGAATATCTAATCGCTTAACTTCAAAATATGTCGCTCAACTGGAAGACAAGATCGGTGCAAGATTATTACAGCGCACCACTCGCCAAGTGGGTTTAACACCACAAGGTGAGGAATTATTAGCACGAGCACCCGCATTACTTGCTGAACTTGATGACTTGATTGGCAGTGTGTCGGAAGATGCAAAAGGTTTAACAGGATTATTAAGAATTTCAGCTCCAGTGACTTTTGGCGAAATGTATATCAATGAGATGTTGAGCCGTTTTGCGGTTCAGCACCCTAATCTTTCTATCGATTTAAGGTTAAGTGATTCACATGTGGACTTAGCGGCTGAGGGTTTTGATATTGCTTTTCGCATTGGGAAGCCGGATCTAAACACACTAAAAGTGCGTAAGTTGGGCACGATTACTAGTGTGCTGATTGCTGGGCAAAGCTATCTGGAACAACATGGAGAACCTCGTTCTCCCGACGATCTTGTCCATCACACCTGTATTCTAGATACCAATATGCGCGAGGCTAACCGATGGGTGTTTTGCAAAGATGGCCAAGAGTCTGTATTTCATCCAGCGCGCAACTTTACGGTTAACAATGCTCGTATCGCAAAAGATTGGGCACAGAACGGTTTAGGTATCGCGTTATGTCCCAGTTTTGTGTTACAGAAATATCGTGATGAAGAAAATGGTAACCTAGTACGATTACTTTCTGATTACTCAATGAAAACTCTCCCTCTTTGTGCTGCATATCTGAATGGGAAAGTGGTCCCGAAAAAGGTAAGAACTTTGATTGATTTTGCAGTGCAAGATTTTGAAAACAGCAACTTATCGGCATGTCAGATGAATTAAATATGAGTAAACGTATTAATGCCAAACTTTACGCAAGCTTTTACCTATGGATTTTTAATAACCAATAGTTAATTTCTCTTGATACAACAAATACTTATCTTTTTTACTTAGATGCTTGACAGCGGCTTTCGAGAGGTCTATTTTCTTTCGTCATGAGCTGAGTGGCGCCGCATAGTCGAGTTCTACCTGCTTGTTTTAAATAGATAATTTGATAAATAGTTATCTATTCCATACTAGGCCGTTAACTCAGTTGGTAGAGTAGTTGACTCTTAATCAATCGGTCGCGGGTTCGAACCCCGCACGGCCTACCATTTTCCCTCTAAGTCATGTTTCTTATTCTCTGCCGAAATTGATTTCACTAGGTGTTCGACTTTCAGCTGTCAGTATTTTTTACATCCGTATACTCCCATATTTGCTCGATCATTATTGGCTTATTAGATCGTATCTTATTGATATTGATAGACCTGTAACCTTGGTCTTTCTTATTGATTCATCCGTCGTTGATTTAAAGTGTTAGATTTTTTGACTCGTGTCTCATCGCCATTGTCTGACTTTTTTACACTGTAGCTTACAGGTACCTAGGTTGTTAGAACATTAAGCGCTGTTCTAGGAAGTTACGTGTTTTGTTTCCATAAAAAGTTTATTAATAATTAAATCCGATGGTTATGTATGATCTGCTTTATTGAAACGGTGAGCGGTAAAAGTATCTAGCGATTGTGGCTAACTATTTGAATAGCATCGGGATGCATTGCGATATTTTGGATCTTTGAAGTGTAAATACCGAGATTTATACGTGAAGTCACTCAGATTTTATACTAAACCTATGGCATAAAAAGACAGGGTTTGTTGGATACAGACATACGATTAAAACGATAGATTGTCAGAGAATTTTACACACTTGAATGATAGAGGTGTTTATCTGGATAATTTCAATTAAAAACAAAGGATTAAAACATGGCATGTATTTAGCATTACAGCACTGTCCGCACTTAATGGCAGGAAATTATTAATGGTAAAGTTAGTTGTATTATTGTTGTTAACTGTTGTTGCGCCATTGACTCACGCGTCATTTATCTCTGATGTTCACTATAACAACATCGAGAAAAAGGCTTTGAATCTGGATAGCTCATTCTCTACTGGTGTTCAAGAAGGGGTAATAGGCTCCGATAGTGGTTGGTCTTGGGTGTCTATCAGTGGTGATCTCGATAACTTTGTCGATTTTTATAGTTTTACTAACCCTGAATCAGGGAGTAACTGGTGGTTTGATATTGATAATGCATTTGGGTCCATGCTAACGCTATACAGCACTTCTGGTGTTGAAATTTGGACTAATATCGGTACGGGATGTACTGACCTAGATGCTTCTTCAGTTGGTTGTGATTCTCTTTGGGCTGATGATGATAGCTTCTTTCTTGAAGAGATTGGCGTCACTTTAGATGCGGGTGACTATATTTTGGTCATGAACTCTTACTTTCGTAGTGTTCCTGCTACCAGCATTCCGTATGGATTAAATGACAAGTCCTACGTGTTGAATGTTAGTACTGATGCGACATTGAGTTCATCGGTGACCACGTTAAGTGTGAGTTCGTTAACCTCAACAAGCGTGAGTCAGGTGCCAGAACCTTCATCAATTCTCATCTTGGGATTAGGTTTACTGGCAATACGTGTTGTGTGCTCTGCTAAAAGAAAATACGTCACCGCTTAAACAATGGTGGAATGGATGACGAGCCGTGGTTGAGTATTCAGCCACGGCCTTTTGCTATCAAGGCATTGTACAAGGTGCTACAGAGTCATATTTATCGAGAACTTAATAAGTGCAAATTAACCAACCAAGTTTGTGCATAAATAAAACTAATGGAAATAGATGAAGTATTTTGTTCGGAGTATTTAATCGCGGTGAGATTATTTAATGCTACATAAATCATCATAACGTTGTGATGATTTGTCATACTATTTATTTA
>NZ_WEKT01000097.1:0-6770 GCF_009874545.1 Vibrio eleionomae
CATAAATATTATGTTATAGGCTATTCACTTTAAGTCTTAACGGTAAGATAGTGGCAAGTGAGAAAACGTTTCCAGAAAATATTTCTTCACCGAATAAGAAATGGATGGTGAGTGCAGTGCCTCCCCCACAAAGTTCGTTGTTTAATAGTGTTCCCTTATCATAACATTGAACTTATCCTCACCATTCATCTCTTTCGGCGAATAACAAAACGTACTCACTTGATCTTAAAACTGCCATAAGTCATCGTTCTAAACGCAGTTTTACATCGTTTATTCGCAATAACTTTACGAGCTCCGTCCTGTTAGGGCGTCATATTTTTATACCTAAAATTTATATTGTTACGTTATAACATTGCGAAATTTTAATCACATCAGGATATAATTTTAATGATACAAACGAAATTAAAACACACTCGACTTACTACGATAATGGCCATTGCGTTAAGTAGCTCTGCATTCACAGCTCATGCTTTAACGCTGACCGAAGGTGATGATTATTACAAAGTCGATACCGGCAACAAATTGGTGTATTACGTATCCACCGATGACTGTGATATTACATCGCTTAAATATGACAGTACCGAACGTCAAAAAAGTAGTGGCTCACGTCGTTCACAAATTAACTCTGGCCTTTGGGATGTTACAGTTACAGGTGAAATTAACGATACCAATACTGTCAGCAAAATCACTTGTGAAATGGATGGATTAACTCACTACCTTATATCAAAAGATGGTGAAGACAACATCTACATGGCCACTTACATCACTGAAGAGCCGAGTGTTGGTGAGCTACGTTGGATAACTCGTTTACAAGAATCAAGTTTTGACTCGTTGCAGTCACCATCTAATAACGCAGACACAACTAGCACTGTTGAATCTTCTGATGTATTTGGTCATTCTGATGGCACCACCTCTTCTAAATACTATGGCAATGATCGTGCTATGGATTTAAGCGTAAAAGGTGAAACAGGCAGCGATATCGGTGTGTTTATGTATTACGGTAATCGAGAAAGTTCATCTGGTGGCCCATTCTATCGTGATATTCAATTCCAAAGTGCAGAAGTCTATAACTACATGAATTCAGGTCACGCTCAAACCGAAGACCGTCGTGTTAACGTACTATATGGCCCGTATGCTCTAATGTTTAATGATGGTTCAGAAACCCCTGACGCACCAGACACCAGCTTTATCGCGGATTTGGATCTAGAAGGGTATGTAGCCAACGAAGACCGAGGGTACGTTTCTGGTACTGCAGCAGACTTTAGTACCGATTTCCCTGTTGTTGTTGGTTGGTCTAATGATACCGCTCAATATTGGACAACTGCTGATTCAGATTCAGGTGAATATACTAGCCCAGCAATGAAACCAGGTACTTACACAGAAACTCTATACCGTGGCGAATTAGCCGTCGGCACTACTGAAGTCACTGTAACCGCAGGTGATACAACGTCTGATGTGGAGGTAGATGATACGTTTACAGATAATGACAGTGTTGTTTTTCGCATTGGTGAATTTGATGGTACACCTAAAGGTTTTCGTAACTACGATAACTTAACTGATATGCATCCATCTGATACCCGTATGGATGACTGGGAGCAGACTAACTTCGTTGCTGGTGACAGCTCTGATAGCGATTTTCCAGCGTACCAATGGCGCGGTGTAAACAATGGCATCATCATTCATTACACCATTGAATCCGGTCACCTAAAAACACGTCACTTAAGTATCGGTATTACCGCATCGTACCATGGTGCTCGCCAACAATTAGTGGTCAATGATGACTGGACATCAAGCTATCCGACAGCAACGACACAACCTACAGGTCGAATCATGACTATCGGTACTTGGCGTGGTAACAATAAACAGTTTGTATACACCATTCCAGAAAGTGCTCAACAAGTGGGCGACAACACCATTGAACTTGATCTGGTCAGTGGTCAATCTGGTGACGATTGGTTATCTCCAGGTGTTAGTTACGATGCGATTGAATTGTACTAAGGTGTTAACGACTAACGCTCAAATAAATTGAGTAAACGGTCTATTTAGATAGGTCACCATAAAGTGGCCTATCTATTTAACGAAAACGGCAGAAAACATGTCTTCGGATTACTTGGGTCTCATTACCTACCTAAATAGAATGAACAAGCATTAGCTGACAACACGTTGTTCAAACCACTCGGTTCTATGCACTGGCAAAGCAAATCGATATCTCGCTCAGAAAATGGCTGCGGGGCTCGCGTTGAAGGTAAATCCGATCCAAACATGAGCGCTTGTGGATTGGCTTGGTAAATGGCAGTAATTGCCTCTTGGGCTGGAAAATTTAAACGGGAAAAACCGGTGGCTTTTACTTTCACCCCACATTCGGCAAGCTTAACTAATTCGGCAAGCCCCTCGTGATTTAAACCCAAGTGATCGATACTCACTTTAGGCAAATGACGCAATGTCTTTTGCAGCGCAGCTAAGTCAGCAGAATCGATATACAGTTCCACATGCCAACCTGCAAGTTCAAACACTCGCGCGGCGACGGAGGAAAGATGCTTTAATTGCTCTTTGCTACCTCGTTTCAAATTAAACCTTACCGCCCTCACCCCATGATCATGCAACTCAAGGATTTCCCGATCAGAAGTGTCTAACGGTATTTGTGCGACACCAACATAGTTAGGACCAAGTGCCTTCAGCACATGAATCAAATAGGTTTGATCAAAACCTTGGAACGATCCTGACACCACTGCCCCACCGCTCAAAGGATAAGGCTTCATCGCATTCAAATACTCATTCACAGAAAACGTGGGAGGCAAATATCCTTGGTTTTCAACCAAAGGGAAACCCGGCTCTATGATATGTAAGTGGCTGTCAAATAAAGAATCAAAAGCTCTCATTCACACTCCTTTTCTTCAAAACATACCATCTTTGTTTAGCCTCGTAACGCTTTTAATGTTGTTGATAAAATGGTTAACCACTTACCCATTGATACTCATCAAAACTCTTATAACTAAAAGAGATAATAATCCGTTTACTATACCCAGATCATACATACGTAAACGTTGCCTCTATAAACATCAAAAATAACGACATAAAACTGGCTTCATTACATAGCTATGATTGGGCGTGTTATTCCTAAGGAGGTTTAATTTGAACAGCAGTCACGAACGTGTTAATGATCCTATCTTTCCCGAACAGCCCTTACCCGACCTGCAGAGTACCTGCCATAAACTCATAGAGTGGGCCACTCCCTTACTTACCGCTGAAGAATGCCAAGTCTCAATGAAAACTGCTTGCGATTTTGCCGCCCCTAATGGTGACGGCGTCAAACTACAGCAGGCATTAATCGAACAAAGCCGAGCTTTGGGTTACTCAAACTGGAGTAAACAAGCATGGAAAGACCATTATCTACGACACCGCGACTCATTAGTCATTAACAGTAATGTGTTTTATGCCCTTAAATCCAAAACATCTTCGGACCAATTAACGCCATTGCATACGGCGACGCAAATTGCGTTTAATACAGCTAAATTCATGCTATCGATTCGGCGCAGCGAGTTACCCCAAGAATACCAAGGAAAAAATCCCCTTTGCATGGAGCAATACCAATATCTTTTCGGTGCAACTCGAATACCACAATATCACTGCGATAAAATATCCATCACCGTCGACTCAAATCATATGGTCGTGTTGCATCACGACCATTACTTCATCGTTAACCTATTTGATCGTAATGGCGATGTGCGATCCTATTTTGAGTTATATCACGACTTAGCGTCCATTTATTCATACACGGAAGATGGTGAAAATATTGGTATATTAACCAGTGGTCAGCGTGATTTGTGGGCCAGAACTCGAGAAGAACTACTCACATTCCATGCCGAAAATGCCACTAACTTTCACAACATTGAGAGTGCGGCATTTGCATTATGTTTTGATTCACTCGCCCCGCAAACCGATAGGGAAAAAGCAGAAGCGCTGCTACATGGCGGCGGTCATAATCGACATTTCGACAAAGTTGTACAATTGATTGTATTTGCCAATGGCAGTAGTGGCATCAATTATGAACATACCCACATTGATGGCTCAATCATGTTGCGCTTTATCCGTCACTTGTATGACGGTTCAGCTTTGGGTTTAACAATGGCATCGAGTTTATCTACAGCTAAATCTAATTCTAACTCACAGATAACGCCCTTAAAATGGTCGTTAAGTCCAGCATTACGCGTTGATATCAACAAAGCCTATCAAGCATTTGCATTACATCATTCAACCTATACCACACAAGTAATGCGCTTTAATTACTTTGGTAAAGAGAAAATAAAATCGCTGAACATTAGCCCAGATGCCTTTCTCCAAATCGCCCTGCAGGTAGCGGAATATAAGACAACACACACTCAATACAGTGCTTATGAAGCGATCATGACTCGCCGGTTCTCTCAAGGACGCATTGATGTGTTATATACCGTCACTCCGGAAACACAGCAGTTTATTCAACTGTTCATGCATAAAACACGTAGTAAAGCCTGTGTGGATGCGTTATATCTAGCCGCTAAAAAACACATTAGTCGAGCGAAGGAATGTCAACGAGGTCACGGCATTTATACCCATTTAATGGCTCTAAAATACGCGAGCGAACAGCTGCAATCACGTCATGCTATCAACCAACACCCAGCTTTGTTTTCAACTCCTGCCTATAAAACACTTATGCACACGGTAATTTGTACCAGTACAACCAGTGATTATGGTGTTGAACTTGCGGGTTACGGGCCTGTCGTTGAAGACGGATACGGATTACGTTATTTCAAACACGCAGATCAATTGGTGTTTATTTCAACCTGTCATTATAAAACAGCTAATCAAATGCGCCGCTATCTGAACCATCTAGAGAAAACTCTAAATGATATGCTTGAAATGCTGGAAACGTTCTACCAAAAAGGAGTTGCCTAAGAGGGGGATTTCACTCCCTTAAAAACGAAGAACGAGGCTAAAGGCCTCGTTCTCATCTTTGCTGAAACTCAATTTTTAAAACAGAGCAACAAACTGTTTTAGCATTTCTGAGTGAGCAGGCCATGCAGGCGCAGTGACTAATTGACCATCAGTCACTGCTGAATCGACAGCAATATCAGCATAAGTTGCACCAGCAAGCTCAACTTCAGGCTTACATGCAGGGTATGCAGAAACGTTTTTGCCTTCAATAACACCAGCAGCAGTCAAAATCTGTGCGCCATGACAGATAGCCGCAACAGGTTTATTAGTGGTGAAGAAGTGTTTTACGTAGTCTAGTACGCGAGCATCAAGACGAAGATATTCAGGCGCACGTCCACCTGGTAGATACAACGCATCGTAATCTTGCAAATTTACGTTATCAAAAGTCGCATTTAGCGCGAAATTGTGTCCGCGTTTTTCAGAGTAAGTTTGGTCACCTTCAAAGTCATGAATCGATGTTGGGATAGTGTCACCAGCTTTTTTATTTGGGCAAACTGCATCTACCTGATGCCCCATCGCAATAAGTGCTTGGAATGGAACCATGTTTTCGTAATCTTCGACAAAATCACCTGTGATCATTAATACTTTAGCCACTGAGTTTCTCCTTTCTACAATTCACTTCTTACTACACTAGGTAGCGGATTGATATCTTGATATTAGCCATCGCAGAGTATGCCTCTGCTTTCTTAGTTGACCACCATAATTCAGGTAAAGAAGCTACAGGCCTCTTATCCGAGCAATCATATATTTGGAACAGAGATCACTTAAGTTATTGATAGGCAAACTATTGTATAGATAGGAACATAAGCAACAAAAAGGCGTCAAGGCGTTAGCCAATAATAATGTCAGTATCGATTAGCAATTGACACAAGATCACATTCTCAGGAATCTCGATGAAACAAAGCGCAACATATGAATTCAATTTTATAACATATCGCTTGTGTTCAGATGGGTCATGTCTAACGTTGAACTTAAGCACAATAAGCTCACAGCTCGTCAATCTTCAGTTGTGTTAACCGTATAACGTATCAGTACTGCCTATTGAGGATCTTTCAGTATATAATGCTTCCCTCTGTGAAGATGGATTTAGGATGAATTGTCATGTCTCCCAAAATAGCCTCGAACCAGCGACCTCGTTCGTTATACGAGCAGGTAAAAAAAGGTAATGTATTAGAGAAAGCATGCCCATCACGAGAAGTATTGCGTGATGTCACTAATCGATGGGGTGTGCTGGCAATACTCGCTTTAACCGAAGAAACACTGCGCTTTAGTGAATTACGACGCAAAATCAGTGGTATCAGCGAAAAAATGCTATCACAAACATTGCAATCACTTGAAGCCGATGGATTCGTTAATCGTATTGCCTATCCCGTTGTACCTCCTCATGTTGAATATTCTTTGACGCCAATGGGCGAAGAGGTTTCTTCACGAATTCGGGATTTAACAGGTTGGATTGAAGACAACCTATCCACCATAATGTTGCATCGTGCAGAATACTCACAAAATATCGCAAAATAGAACCATGACACCCAATCATTATAATTATTGGGTGTATGTTGAAAAGGAATGAGTATTCCCTCCGTTATTCCACCGAGCAAGTCGTTGAGAACTGTTGAATCGACACATTAAGTTCATTTGGGGATATATTGTATTCACATTAAAACATGTCATTCGTTTTAAAATATAAAAGATCGAATAATTCTGTTTTCCATTTCATAGTTATCAAATACTAAAAAACCATTATCTTTTATATATTCCACTAATTAAATCATAAACCTTAATAAATAAAACACCATTCC
>NZ_WEKT01000098.1:0-6744 GCF_009874545.1 Vibrio eleionomae
AGAAAATTAAATATTATTAATAATAGTAATTTATCTACTTTTTGAACACCAAATAATTTATATTTTATATAATGGTTAATTAAAATAAAATTAATTTTGGAAATAATTACAAATACTATCTTTTTAAAAATTTCAAACCGTCAAACATTCCTAAAAATATCGACCTAATATTATTTATATTATTCTTTGTACAAATACTATCTTTTTAAAAATTTCAAACCGTCAAACATTCCTAAAAATATCGACCTAATATTATTTATATTATTCTTTGAAAAAAAAGAATAAATAAAAATCCTAGGAATTAATTTTATTAGTTCCTTTTTCTTCCAAGACAAAAACACATGTCGTTTTTTTATCATAAGAAAAACATTTCTAAAATATAAGTAATGTCGTTTACTTGAATGATTAGGAAAAGTATAGAACCATAATTTAATTGGATTATCACCTAAAGTATGCTGCATAATTATTCTTGGGAAGACAATTATTTTATATCCAATACTGCTGGCTCGCATACCCCATTCAATATCGACAAAATCCAAAAACAAAGCTTCATCGTAGTGTCCTATTGCATCCCATGCTGATAAATTAATCACGCTACCCGATGTTATAGTATATGTCGCATTCACAATATTTAGATCTTTAATATCAGAATATTTATGCCGTTTTAATTTATTATTAGTAATTTCAATGACGTCAGCAATTTTCTGCAAATTGGTTTCGTAATAGACAGGTGCACATAGTGCGACTTTATCTTTTTCGTTAATCAAAGAAATTTGATTAAGCATACTTGAAAAAAAGCTAAAACTCGGTCTGCTATCTTGATCGAAGAGACAACACCATTCAGATAAACCATGATCTCTTATATATGTTAACCCTTGGTTTAATGCTCCAGCAATACCGCCCTTATTTGCATTATGGAATGTATATTGAGCCGATTTTTCTAACTCACGAGAAGTTGAATAATTAGCGCTATTATCAATAATAATAATGTTATGTTCTTGCGCTATAGCTAGCCAAAATTTTTGGCAAGATTGATCTGGTTCAAAAAAAACAACAATGATCCAACATGGATTAGAATTAAGCGTTATTAGAGGCATCAGCTGTTTTTTCTTCGATATCATCGGTAACTTTTTGTTTTAGCTGGCTACGCGTATGTGCCCAACCATGAATCATCATAGTGTATTTAAATACACTAATAACATGCCAAAAAAACTCTTTTGAAAGAAACTTTCGACTGGCACACCGCCGATAGTGAATAGCTGTATTATCAGGTAGAAAAGTCACTACCTCTCCAACCCTATGAGCGCGGTAGCAAAAATCAATATCTTCACAGTACAAATAATATCTTTCATCAAATCCATTAAGTTCTTCATATAGCTCTGATTTAATGATTAAGAAAGCACCACTAGCCCAGAAATTGGCTTTAATTTCATGTGGTTTTGATTTATTAATGACTGTACTTCTATTTCCCACTAGATAGTTTTTAATAAAATTGGAAAATTTTGGGTACGTTCTGAGGTTATCATCAAATAATGTTTTATTCTTATTTAAAAATAAATTTGGAGCGGCCAACTTTACTTTTCCATCTGTGATTTCATTCTTTAAAAATTTTATTTCATCATGTATTAATAACACATCTGGATTTAATAATATGAAATAATCGGAACTTGACATTCCGAGTTCTTTCGCACGTAAGTAATTTAAATTATTATTTTCAGAGAAACCTTTTTCATTGACGTTAGAGCAGTAATCAATATTTAATTCTTGGCAATGTTTTCTCATCAAATTGGATGGAATATTGTCCCTAAATATAACCGTTATTTCACTATACTTAGATAGTCTCTGAAGCGTTTTTAGCTTCAAAATCAGTTTATCATGATTATGTGATATTACAGAAAAGTAAAATTTCACACTTTCTCCAAAGATTATCTAGAATTACGTTTTAATAATTGATCTGTGAATCTATTACTATTTAAGTTCTTTAATCGTTAAATAAATAATACGACCAACACCGAACATCATTGCGAATACGATAAAAAATAGTGTGATGTTATATGGCACATCTGGATATTCGTTATCATCAGGTAGAGTCGGACTTTCCACAACCACAAGATATTTCAATTGACGATACGTTTCTATCCGAGACTTTTCTAAAGAGACTTGCGATGAAGTGTATGCTTGTAGTGCCAGTTCATTATCGACTTTTAGATCGGCAAATTTGGCTAATATATCCCCTACCGAACGCTTATCATCTTTATCTTTGGTCGCAAGTTTATTGCGCTCATTTTCCAGCTGTAGTTTTAGGCCAGAAATCTCTTGCTGAAGATTTAATACTTTTGGGGCACTCTCCGACATAATATGACGTGCAGTCTTCAACTCTGCTTCTTTAGCGGTAATTTGACCTTCAAGAGTATACGCAATTTGCTGTAATGCGGCGCCTTCAGCGGTAGGATCTAAAAGATTATGTTTTTGCTGAAAAGTTAATAAATGACTTTGTGCAGTTTTTAGTTTCTGCTCTATATTTGAGTGCTCTTTTTTCACAAAATCGAGCTGAGCTTGGGCTAATTGATGACCAATCGAGTTAATATACCATTCAGATCGTTTAACAATCGTTTTAACCAGTCGATTTGAAAATTTAGGAGAAAACCCCTGAGCATAAATACTAAGAATACCTGATGTACTATCGATATTAACGGT
The DNA here is from genome assembly GCF_009874545.1 of Vibrio eleionomae. Taxonomy (NCBI): domain Bacteria; kingdom Pseudomonadati; phylum Pseudomonadota; class Gammaproteobacteria; order Vibrionales; family Vibrionaceae; genus Vibrio; species Vibrio eleionomae. Next base: position 2,698 of record NZ_WEKT01000098.1, read on the forward strand.
AACATGGTCTGAATAGTATTTTAAAAATGCTTCTTTATCATCCCAAACAAGTCGACTAAATATATCTATATTGCTATTCGTATAATGCTTGCGTAGATGCAGCTTATCATCTAAAAAGGTCAGCATATCCGTAGAATAAATATAAGCTTTTAATATCTGAGGATCTGAACCAGACGATGTACCAACACCCAGCCCCGTCAAAATCGCCATAGAAGTATCTAATGTCGTACTTGAATCTGGCTGTTGTACGAGTACTTGAGCTTCACTCTCATATCTATCAGATGCAACAAATAGTTGATAAAGTGAAAAAATAATCGTTGGTAAGACTACGATTAAGAAGAAAGGCGCTTTAGCTCGTTGCTTAAATGTTTTCTTCCAATCTTGTGTATTTGCAGGTTCTATACTTTCTGTTTTTTCGAGGAGAGTCTCTTTTGAAAAATTCAATTTTTTCAATATATTAATTCTTTCTTCCAGTTTATTTTTAATTAGAACGTTATTTTTAGACTCTTTTTCCGATACCAAAAACTCTACATCATTCCATTGTTCTTTAGTTAGGCTATCTTTAAATACTTTAAATGCATTTTCAGTTTGTAAATTATTGACTCTAACCAATATCCTTCTGGATAGTTGGGGATCTACATCTTTTAGCTCCTCAGCTTTTTTATTTAGGAAATCAACATCATTAAATTCCTGCGATGTAACACTATTTCGAAATTCTTTGAATTTATTTTCAACTGCTTTATTCATATGAAATTGACTTTAACGACTTATCGCTTGTTTCCAACTAACGTGGTAACACGAGAGGGCAAAAGATACGCAAACTAATGTGACAACATTAACGTAAAAATTACTAACACCAGCATTGCCGTATTGTGGTACAGCAGCGTAGCGAGTTAACTCTATCACGTGTAAAATTGGGTTCCATGTTAAATAGCACCAATATTTTTCTGGTATATCCTGCAAACTCATAAATGTACCAGAAATAAAAAATAAAGGCCTAGTCATAATCTCTACAATCTTGTTTAATTCTGGAATAAAGCTATAACCTATCGCAAAGATAGTTCCTATACTGACAGCGATTAGCCATAATTTCACTAAATTAAATATTATTTCGAGTGGATCGTAAATTGTTATATCAAATCTAAAAAGGTAGCTAATGACACCTAATACAATGACCACAAAAAGTTTAATTAGAAATTCTAACCCTGTAATCGCTAAGATGGCACTAATTGGCTGAACTTGCCGAAATGAAAACAGTGGTCGACTTTTTTTTATAGCATTTGCGGCCGATTGCATAGTCCCTAAGAAAAATTGAATCGATGTCATACCGATCATCATAAAGAGAAAGGTCGACATGCCATGCACATCTCTTCCACCACTGAGTGTATTTCTCATTAGAGATAAAGCAAAGATAAACGTCACTGGGGAAATCACAGCCCAAGAGATCCCCACCTTATCGTTAAACTTGCTTTTTATTTCGCGTAAGAAAATAGCAAAGATAACGTCGCCCCAAACTTGCAGTGTTGAACGCGATTTTACTTTAGCCATAACATAACCTTAGAGAGCGACTTTAGCGGCAACCGCGATTTGATAAATAATTTGTGTAATATCTTTAGTAAGCTGCATACCTTTTGTTTCGACTTTAGGTAATACTAAGATCTGATCACCTTTGCGAATTTTAGATTCAGGATCAAATTCGACTAACCCATTCGCGTGCACAATCGCAATATGCTCGTCATCAGCTCGGTCGCTGAAACCACCTGCCCAAGCAATATAATCATCTAAGGTGGCTTGTGAGTTGTAAACAACCGCTTGTGGCATCAGCACTTCACCACCAACCTGAATCAAGTCAGTTTTGTATGGAATAACAATTTGGTCGCCTTCTTCCAATTGGATATCGGCGATATTGCCGTCATCAGAGACAACCACGCGGCCATCCGGCTTAACCTTGCGGGCTTGCGCAGTAAACTGCATCACCATTTTTGCTTCTTCCGCACGAATTCCGGCTTCACCATCTGAAGAAGCTGGCGCTGTAAGTACGCTACGCTCTAATCGTTCTAGCGAATCATCCAACATTTTCTTCTGTCGCTCTGCCACACTTTTACGTAATACGTAGATAGAATCGGTATCCGCAAGTTTCGGATCAACAGGAATATAATTTAGGATGTCGTGCAGGTGGGTAGATTGGTCAACAGCGAAATAAGATGGTCCTTGGTAGCTGCCCGATACTTGAATATCTAATACCTTTGAACGTAAATCATCATTAAAGATGACTTTATCACCATCTTTTAGGGAAAATGATTTGAAATCATCATAAGTCATATAAAGGGAGATAGGGCCAGAATCTCGATTACCGACAATCCCCACATGGCTTACTTTCGCTAATGGTCGAGCATATTTAATTAACTGTTCACCAGTTGTATTGTCTTGATTAAGTTCAAAGCGGAAAGGATTACGAGCACTGCCTGTTACAGTGATGGCTGCCTTTTGAGGTGTCACCAAAATGATGTCACCATCTTTAAAGCTGACATGAGGTAGTTTACCCGAGCGCATAAAATCGTAGAGGTCAGCGGTTGCAATGGTTTTACCCTGGCGAATCACCTCAATATCACGATAGCTTCCTCGCTCAGAATCAACACCACCAGCCCTTTGCAAATAATAAAGCAAGCTATCAGATGCCATGCCTGCATATTGCCCAGGACGAATAATCGCACCAGATAAATACACACTAACAGGGGTAGCAGTAAGCAGGTTAACGTAAACATTCACATTACGAGTGTATACTTGCTTTATCTTTTTAGATACATAACTGTTTATCGAACCCGCCATTACGTTTTTAACATAAATAGGGCCAATATCTGGGATAAAGATGTTTCCTTGATTATCAACAGTTACCACACTCGAATAGTTTGTTGCCCCCCAAATCCAAATATTTAACTTATCGCCAGCGGCGATAGGGTAATTATCTCGGGTACCATCTGTTCTCTCTGTCTCATAGCCACCAGCGAATAGGTTCGCTCCGTAAGGAGGCGGCATATCTTCACCAGATGAAGGCAGCAAATCACGAATATTGGCCTCGCTTGGCAACAGTAAACCTTTGCGTTGGGCTTTCTCATAGCTACCACTTTCTAATGTTTGATTTGGGGCGCTAGTAGAGGCATCCACTTTGGAAGGGGTTGCTGAAGAGGATTGATTAAGAAGGAGAAAACTACTGTCCGCAGCAAACGCACTGTTAATGAACAGTAGACCAGAAAAGAGTGCAATGGCCGTCTTTTGTTTAAAAATCATAAGTCACTTAAAGTTTCAGATCTGACGTTGGTTTTTTGATATCACGCGTTAGATACCATGGCGTGAGTGCGGTGAGTTCATCTTGAGAGGCATGAGTACATGCAATGCGCTGAGTGTGTGTACTTGAATTGATATTTTTAATCGTTAAATTTCTACACAGTAGACCTAACGCAGAAATATAGGATTTAGTGGCAAACACATTGTAATTGGCTTCACTAATACGGGCCGTGCCTGCGACTGAGAAATGTTTCCAAAAGATTAGTGGCAACTCTTGTCCTAAAGAATCAACGTCAGAATAAGAAGATTCGACTAAAGGAACAGTTGCTTCAATATGCCTTGGAGGGGATGAACAGCCAGATAAAAACAGACAGGATAAGAAAATTGATAGTACTAATTTATTACGATAATTCTTCATTTGATACGCTACCGCCCTACGGTTTAGGCGTTTTCCATAACACGCGCAAGTAATCCATTACAACTATAAATATAAGACGTCATCAATTACATTTTCCTAATTAATGTAAATCTAATAGATATAAGGTTGCCAACTAATAAGTTTTATTTTAATAGCGCACGAAGATACCTTATGTCATCACTTAAAATCAACTTTAATTTGACATCCAACTGACTCAGTATTAATCAAATAAAATTCAAACAAATAAAAACAAAAGATAAAATCATTTATTATCAGTAAGTTAATAAGTTCATATGGGGAAGTTATTGTTCATAAAATAACAAAAACAACCCAATGTGCAACTA
>NZ_WEKT01000099.1:0-6635 GCF_009874545.1 Vibrio eleionomae
TCATAAAGCTATATAGATAATTACCGTATTGTATTTCTTTTTACTCCATTAATTATTAACAATTAAACGTTTAAAAAGCCGAAGCATAATACCGTACCTATTTTGCTCTTATTTTTTGATTGCTCTATTTCTAAAAAAGCGCAAAACTGACTACTATAGCCAAAGTTGTTATGGATATTCACTTACATCAGGCATCAGGGAATAGTATGTTCCAGAATAAAAAAAGTGCACCTAGAGCTTTTTTACTCTCTAGCATTACGTCGTCAATGATATTGTTTTCCGGTTTAAGCTACGCCAATGACTACGTTAATAGCGCTCAAAAATACTTAAGTAAAAACGATATCAGTTCAGCTACCATTGAACTGAAAAATGCCATTCAATCATCGCCCAAAGATTCTGAGCCCAGATTACTATTAGGAAAAATTTACCTACAGAACGGTAACTTTCCAGCGGCAGAAAAAGAGCTTTCTCGTTCGCTTCATTTAGGTGCCGACAAATCCACTGTGGTGCCACTCATCGCGAAAACCTTAGTGGCGATGGGCCGTAATGATGATGCCATAGAACTCATTAGTGAGTCAGACATCAATCAACCTAAAGCAAGAGCAGACTTAGTCGGATTACAAGCGATTGCGGAATTCAATTTACGTAATAACGACAATGCAAAATCATTACTAACTAAGCTCACTTCAACGATTGATAAAGGCATCTTAGATAAGTCAGTGTATTTTAATTTGGCACAAACTCGTCTTAGTGCCATCGATAACGATAACTCTGCCGCGCTCTCTTTTGTCAATAAGGCGATACAAGCAGACGAAACCAATAGCGACTCATGGTTGTTGAAAGGTCACATTGAACTGGCTTTAAAAAACACTGACAAGGCAATCACCGATTACAAAAAAGCGTATAGCCTATCCCCAGCCGCTAGCTTTTATTCACTTTACGTCGCGCGTGCTTTAGTACTTGCACAAAAGTTTAAGGAAGCCTCCCCCTACGTTGATAAGATGCTTAGCGCAGTCCCTAATTACCCTATTGCTAACGAACTTAAAGCTGCCATCCTCTATGCCGATAAAAACTATACCGGCGCAAAGGACTCTGCGGATCGAGCCATCAATAATGGTTCAAAAAACACCTCTACAATGTTGATTTCTGCCGTATCAGCTTATCAATTGAAGCTTTATGAACAAGCAGACCGTCGTTTAAAACAAGTGTTACCACGTCTACCTGCTGATCATTTTGCCAATCGCCTCTACATAGTGACGTTGATGAAATTGGGTTACGTTGATGAAGCAATCGACAAAATGGAAAGTCTCGATACTGACAAAAAGGATAACAGTAGTTTCGTCTCTCAAATGAGCTTAACGTTATCTAAACTTGGCCGCGATGATGAAGCGCTTTCATTAGCCACAAAAGCGTATAACAGCAGTAAAAGTAATGATACTGAGATGATGCTTGGTATGGTTAAGCTCGCTGATAACGATGAAAGTGGTTTAAAGGAACTGCGTTCAGCCATTTCTCAGCAGCCAGATCAGCGTAAAGCCGAAATAGGCGTTGCGTACTACTACCTTAAATTAGGTAAACTCGACGATGCTAAAGACGTTGCAGATAAATGGCTGAAAAAAAATCCTAAGGATACTGATGCCTTGGCTTTAAAAGGCCAATATGAGTTACTGATCAAAGACTATAAAGGTGCCGAAGCAACTTACAAAGATCTGTTGAAGATAGTTCCTGATCAAGTAAAAGCTCAAGAATCATTGGCACGTGCATTACTGCTGCAAGATGATTATGACCAAGCCTACAAATACGCTTACCAAGCGAAGAAAAAAGACCCTAACAGTATCGCAGCAATCCAACTTTTATTTAGCAGTGCACAAAAAACTGGTCGAATGGATGACGTTATTGAGCTTATCGATCAGCAACTTAAGCAATCCCCTTCAGACCTATCACTGTTGCATCAAAAAGCATTTGCTCTCATTACTGAGCAGAAGACCCAGCCCGCACTCACTTTATTAGAAAATATTCCTGACGAAGAAAAAACTGGCGAAACATGGTCTCTCATCGGGAACCTCTATTTTATGAAAAAACTCTGGTTCGATGCCGACAGAGCCTATCAAAAATGGCGCAAGCTATCACCTAATAGTGTCAATGCTTATTTACGTTCTATTCAAGTTGATGAAGAATCGGATAATCTCTCTGCGGGGATCGCTCTCACGCAGAAAGCTCAACAACAATTTCCTAACGATATTCGTTTCCCCTTAATTAAAATCAACTTATTAATTAAGTCGAAACAAATCGCTGAAGCGCAAAAGCTGTTAAACAATTTGCCAGCAGAACCTAAAGGTTCCGTGTACGCTTTGAAGCTGCAAGAGAGAATTCATGTTGCTAACCGGGACTTTCCCAAAGCACTGCAACTTCAAGAACAAATTTACAAAAAAGCCCCTGGCTTAGTCGCTGCTCGGGAGTTAGCGTCTCTATACGAAGCATCTGGTGAACGTAAAAAAGCGATCGATTTTTTACAAAATGAAATAGAAACTAGGCCAGAAAAAGCTCGACCTCTGCAACTACTATTGGCCGATATTCAAAGCCGTTATAAACCAGAAGACGCGATTGAACAGTACCAAACGATTATCAAACGAGAGCCTAAAAACCTAATCGCACTAAATAACATTGCATGGTTATATATCAATAAGAACGATTATGATACTGCTTGTAACTATTCGGTAAAAGCGTATGACATGGCGAAAAATCAGCCTGTCATTATCGATACATACGGTTACTGTTTACTTAAACAAGGAAATAAAGAGAAAAATAAAGAGAAAGTAACTGAGGCTGTATCGTTGCTATCCCAAGCGTATAAAACGACTAAAGGATACAACAATGCAGAAATTGCCTTGCATTATGCTGAAAGTCTAATTTCCAATAAACAGTACGCACTGGCGAAAGATGTCTTAAATGATATCGATACCAACAATGCTAAGCTTACGGCAATGAAAAGTAATTTAGAAAACTTGCTCAAGAATATTTAACAAGCTATACGTTGCCTCACACTCTCGGTGTGAGGCAACGCTTTTCTAATCACGGACAGTGGATACTGCCCAACCATTAAATACCTTATAAAGAGCTAACGTTAAAACACAGCCAGTTACGTATTTAATTAACGGGAACCAATTCATGAACACCTTCATTCAGTTTCTCATTCGTTGCTTTGTTGTATCCGTTATTCTGTATCTGCCCAATGTTCACGCCATGTCGTTGCCAGATACTATTCAAGCCATTAGGCCATCCATTGTTGGTATTGGCACCTACAGCCGCCTTTCCGATCAACATTCTCGCTATTTAGGCACCGGATTTGTTATTAAAGATGGCAGTTATGTTGCAACCAATGCGCATGTCATTCCTGAAGTATTAAATGAAGAAGCAAAAGAACAAATCGCCGTTTATGTTGGTCGCGGCGCTCATCCTAAAATTCGGTTTGCAGATGTCGTTGCGATTGATCAAATCTATGATATCGCAATTCTTAAAATTCCAGGGGAGCCTCTAAAACCATTAACCTTGTCAGCACATCAAGTTCGCGAAGGGGAGCAAATCGCATTTACGGGTTACCCTATTGGAGCAGTGTTAGGGCTTTATCCTGTGACTCATCGCGGTATCGTTTCCTGTATCACGCCAGTTGTCACCCCAGCACGAACATCACGAGAATTAACGGTTAATCAAATTAAGCGTCTTAGACATCCTTATATGGTGTATCAGTTAGACGCCACAGCTTACCCGGGGAATAGTGGCAGCCCAGTCTATGAGGTCGATACAGGAAATGTGGTTGCGATCGTCAACAAAGTACTGGTAAAAACGACCAAAGAAGCCATTTTGTCTGATCCAAGCGCGATCACATATGCAATACCAATCAAACACTTAATCGCTCTTGCCCGGAATGCTAAGTAACGCCGAATAAGGAATGTTGAATCATGTTGCAAAGTCTAAAAATACTCACCTTAATGGGCTATACCGTATTAATTGGCTACGTTTCTCTGGCAAGTGACTCCTCACCTGATGCGGTCGTCCCTGACTTAAACAGTTTTGGCGTGCCCGATCTCGATAAAATGGCACATATTAGCGCTTATCTTGTCTTTGCCATTTTATGCAGCGTACTGCTGCGATTAGACAAAATAAAAACCATATTTGGGGCAGCAATCGTGGTCATTTTCTACAGCGCTGCACTTGAATATTTACAGGTGTTTGTGCCTTTAAGAGAACCGTCTTGGCTGGATTTTCTGGCTAACTTTTGTGGCGTTGTGATTGGCTCACTATGTGTTATCTGGTGGCAAAAAAACGCCAAACATAAACCTCGTAAGGGTTTCGCAACCGACTAGACACCTGTTGGTCATTACGACTAACAATACAAAGCCCTCAATTCATATACATGAATTGAGGGCTTAGATTTAATCAATAATGATCCACTAGCACGGTTTATTGTTGAGTAACACTTCTCTTTGGTCAGCGAATTTTTTCGCAGCAAGTAACCGTTTTAGCCGCTGTAATGGACCTCGATTTCCCCAGTGCAGCTTACCCTTACGGTATAGACAGCGCATAGTGTCAAATTGCATGTAATTGGGGACGGCCATCGGTGCACGTTTATTCAATAAAATGATTAATACTTCTGACGTTAATAAACCAGTGGCGATATTACAGGCGCAAGCGAGAGATGGCCCAGAATGGTCGGAAGAGTCGACTTTACTGGTGTCCATATACTTCCAGTGAGTTCCCCATGGGGCGACACCAACAGTAAAAGCAATTAACTGCTCAAACAAATCCATATCATCGTTAATATCAAAATATTCGTCAAAGCTCAAACCATTAGGCACAAACACACTCATCGTGCCTGAGAACCCTAGCGGAGCAGCGAAAACCACAGGCTTCCCGCATTTACGCGCAGTTTTATGCAATAACCTTCTCGCGGGCATTGAAAAGAAATCTATTGCATCAACAATAACATCAGCATTGCTAACGAAATCAACCACATTGTCTTCTTGAATACCATTAGGGAACATTTTGATATCAACCGATGGGTGAATGTCTTTCGCCATTTCAGTCATCACTTCAACTTTCGGTCTATCTGCGGTAGAGGAGGTCGCGCCAATCTGACGATTGACATTTTTAATGCTAAATTCATCAAAGTCGGCCAGGTTAAAACGCCCAATCCCCATCCGAACTAAATCGATCAGCTCTCGCCCCCCTAAACCGCCACACCCCGCCACTGCAACCCGAGAATGCTTTAGTCGTGTTTGCTCTTCCTCAGTCACCAAACCAATATTACGAGTAACTGCCAATTTATAATATTCTTGACTATCCATTATGTTCACCTTGGCATCTGGATTATCCCAGAAATGATATCAATGTCTCGTTGTCCAAAACGCTAAACTAGAATGGGAAAGCTTGTCCAACCCGTTCATATTCATCACGTAGAAGTAACAAATCTTTCTCGTCAAGTGAGTGAATGTAATCCGTTCTTTCTGCTAAGAAATAGTGCAACAATTCATTCGATAATGGGCGTCCTTCCCCTTTCTTACGATTGTAGTTTTCAGTGAAAAAGAAACGGTGTAAATCTGCATCAAACTCTCGACCAGAATAAAACGCTTGCGCCTTTTCATTCGCCTTAGAAATATTAAGTCGATGCCCCTGAACCTTACGAATGTATGCTGCCGAGTAAGGCACGAGTTCCCCTAAAGGTTCAAATAAACATATTTTTTGATAAAAACGGCAATGGCGTTCAGCGACTGAACAGCACAAGTCGGTAACCCCTTTTAATTCAGCAAATTGAAATAACAGCTTGAACATATGCAGAAACACTTTGTACTTGGTGTACTCGGGGTTAAGAGCGAAGGCTGTCACTTCCGCTACCTTGCCACCTTCAGCACGAATTTTCTCAATTTGATCGCCACAAAACTCTTCCATGGGTAAGCCCATAGGGCTATCAAATACAATCGAAACCGTTCCAACAACTTTGTCCGAATCTCTAAAGTTCTGCGGTGTTTTCGCTTCTAATTCTTCGTGAAAATTGGCAATGAAAATACGAGTTTCAGGCAAAAAGTGATATTTGGTAAATCTGATGCCCTGATGATCGTCTTGCTGCAAACCTGCTTCCACATAGTTGTCCCAAACCAAAGTGAATGCACGTTCAATCTCTTCCTTTTTCACCGCTATTTTGTAGGTAACCGCTCGCGCGCTTTGCTCTCCATCGCCGCCATCTTTAGCGATACGCACTTCCTTACGTCTCTCCACAGGCACTGTTTTGCCATTTAATTCCGTGAGTGGTACCTTTTCCGTTATCGCCATGAGTTCACCTCCAAACTGACCAAAATCACAATGAATTGAGTTTGGTATACGATGTCATTACCCGAGTCTTAGCTTATTAAAAGCCACAGAAACCCATCCCTAAATAGTACGGTAGCGTATATTTGAGGATTAAGTTGCTCAAAATAGAAAAGAATAAAATTAATTTAGCAATGTTTTATTTTATAGAAATTTTACATTCCTACATTGCAGCATTCACTTTATTTAATTTCTCGAGTAATTACTACTAAACGTTTAGCGTATTTTCTTCCAATAAATTTTATTTCTATAAATAAATCATAGCGTAACTT